>JAYVDU010000203.1:0-15886 GCA_043749245.1 Bacteroidota bacterium
ATCTATTTTACCCGTTTTTACATCAACGATACCGAACAAGGACTTTGTTTGAGGTAATTCGGCAGTAGCACCAGTGCTTTCGAACAACTGACCATTATGAAATAAAAAGCCTTCGGTGAAGGATGATACATCATGAGGGGACGTATTTAAAACAGAATAAGGAATTTCTGAAACTGTACTTTCGGGAGTCGTCACCGTTTCTGTCTTAATGCTTGTTTTAGGCGTTTCATAACAACCACTAAAAACCAATATGATAGCTAAAGTTGCACAAACAGTTTGAATGTTTCTTGAAAAAATAAAGTGTTTACTTATGTTCATTTTATTATTATTTAAAAATACCTTCAATTTGTGCTACATGATGTAATCCGTGCCACGCGTATAATTGTGTGGCTTCTGCTAATACAAACTCTTTATTATATCCCGGATGAAAATACGTTTTCTTAAAATCAGCTTCGCTCATGGTTTTAAGTAATGCTAAAAAACGTTGTTGAACACCTTCAAACATCATGAGTGAACTTTCTAATGAGGCTGTTTGGTAATCGTCCATAGCAGCCCATAAGTTCTCATTATAGGGCGTTATAGTGGGATTAGCTTCTGTTAAAGCTAATTTAAAACGGATAAACATATTGATGTGAGAATCTGCTACATGATGAACGATTTGGCGAATGGTCCAACCGCCATCACGATATGTTAACTCTAAATCTTTTTCAGAAATTGATTCTAAAATTTTACGCAAGCGCAGAGGTGCAATTTTTAATTTGATGATGGAATTATAAAGCACTTCCTTGGTAAACTCAGTAATGACTGCCTTACCCATCGGATATATTTTCGGATTTAACTCTTCCATAATTAATTATTGATTTTTATAATTAGAGAATTCATGAATTAAATTATTTAACTCACTAAATATCTATCTCACTAATTAAATATGTAACGCACGTTTACCTGTAGCATCTAATGCCGCTTCTTTCAAACTCTCTGTGTAAGTAGGATGTGCATGACTCATACGACTAATATCTTCTGCACTAGCTCTGTATTCCATAGCTACAACAGCTTCTGCAATAATATCTGCCGTGCGAGGACCAATCATGTGAACACCTAATATTTCATCCGTTGTTTCATCAGATAATACTTTTACAAAACCATCTGTATCCATACTCGCACGAGCTCTTCCGCTTGCTTTGAAAGGAAAAGAACCAACTTTATACTTAACGCCTCTTTCTTTCAATTGATCTTCTGTTTGTCCAACAGCTGCAACTTCAGGCCAGGTATAAACGACACCCGGTATTAAATTATAATCAATGTGTGGTTTTTGTCCGGCCATTTGTTCCGCTACAAAAACACCTTCTTCTTCCGCTTTGTGCGCTAACATTGCTCCAACAATAACATCACCAATCGCATAAATATTATCAGCGCTTGTTTTTAAATGTGCGTCAACTTCTACTCGTCCGCGTGCGTCTAATTTTATGCCTACTTTTTCTAATCCTAACCCTTCAGTGTATGGTTTACGGCCAACAGCCATTAACACATAATCTCCTTTTAATTCTATTTTTTCGCCTTTATCATTTTCAGCACTAACGGTTACTTCCTTACCTTTTACAACAGCAGCCATTACTTTGTGTTTCATATAAAAATCAACACTTAAATTTTTCTTCATCACACGTTGTAATTCTTTTCCTAAACCAGCGTCCATAGACGGAATTAATCGATCCATAAATTCAACGACTGATACTTTAGATCCTAAACGCGCATAAACACTGCCTAATTCTAAGCCTATCACTCCACCACCAATTACAATTAAATGTTTAGGGATTTCGGTCATCTCCAATGCTTCGGTAGAAGTAATAATTCGTTTTTTATCAATTGCTATACTTGGTAATGATGATGGCTTAGAGCCAGTAGCAATAATAGATTTGGTTGATTCTATTTGCTCTTTGGTTCCGTCTGCCTTAGTAATATTAATCACTGTTTTAGATTCGAAACTTCCAACACCTGTGTAAACTGTGATTTTATTTTTTTTCATTAAAAAATTGATTCCATCGCAGGTCATTTTCACAACGCCACGCTTACGCTCAATCATTTGTTTCAAATTAACTTTAGGTGCTTTTATTTCAATACCGTGCTCTTCGAAATGATGTACTGCATTGTAAAAATGTTCTGATGAATCTAATAAGGCTTTTGACGGAATGCATCCAACATTTAAACATGTTCCACCAAGCGTGGGATATTTTTCAATCAAGGCTGTTTTCATTCCTAACTGTGCGCAACGAATAGCTGCAACATATCCACCCGGACCAGAACCGATTATTGTAACATCAAATTTTTCCATATCTATATAATTTATTTAGTTTTTTAAATGAACGCACGAATTTACTACTTTTTAAGACTTTTTGAAACGTAAATATTGGCTCCAACCAAGTAATAAAAAAGCTAAAATTCCGGACGTGTATGAAATCAAATCGCCAAAACGACTGAAAAAAGTTAAATCATTATTAGGAGTCATGTTTTTTTCGATCATTGCTTGTTCCCAGTATGTTGTAGCTTGCTCGATATCGCCTAATGGCGTAATAAAACAGGATATGCCCGTGTTAGCACAACGCGCAATTTCTCGTCGATTCTCAATAGCTCTTAATTTGGCATAAGCCAAGTGTTGCCTATGTCCGGGAGTATTTTCCCACCAACCATCGTTGGTAATGATAAAAATTAAATTAGCACCATTACGCACATATTGTCCCACATAATCGGGATATACGCTTTCGTAACAAATAACCGGAGCAATACCAATTGTTTTATTATGACTAAAAAAAACAGTGCGTTCTTCCTGTGTACCAAGGCTTCCCATTGTTCCACCTAAATTAATTGCTAATTTTTCGAGTGGTTTAAACAAGGCAGGGAAAGGCATTTTTTCTACACCCGGTACTAATTTGGATTTGTGATAAGACGAAATGCTTTTCTGATCAATCTGCATACCTGTATTGTAGGCATCATAATATTTATCGGATTGATAAAATTTATTAGCTGTGGCACTGGGCGTTTCGTTTGGTTTGTATGCATACATCGTACTGGCACCTGCGATAATAGTTAAATGAGGATATTTACTCAAAATACTATCTCTTAAAAAGCGAATGGAAAATGATTGATTTTCCTCTCCTTCATAAATATTTTCGGTTAAATAGGTTTCGGGTAATACGAGGTAATCAACGCTAGAATCAAGCTTTGAGCCCATTTGCTTTACTAAATTTTGTAATTGCACTTGTGGTTCTGTATTAAACTTATCGTTATAAGGATCAACATTTGGCTGAATGAGGAGGGTTTTATAAGTTAAGTTATTTGAAATTTGTTTGTGGTTGTATGATTGACGATATGAATAAATGAGATATGAAAAAATAATCGGAACAATGACCACGGCCACGGGCTTAGCAATTGCATTTAACGCATAATTGTTTTCTTTAATCAGCTTAAATACTAAAATATTAGCTACTAATACCCAAAGGCTTCCTCCCGAAGTGCCTGTAAATTCGTACCATTGCACCCAGTGGTGTGTATTTGCAAATACGTTACCCACGGTTAACCAAGTCCAGGTTAAATCCCATAAGGTATGTCCGTATTCAAAGCCTAACCAAATTGGTATCAATAACCAAATAGCCCACGATTTATGAAGGCGTTTTTTAAGGTTATGCCAAATGATAAATACCATCGTCATGAGGATGGCATTGCAAAATATGGCTAAACAAGCGCCTTCCAAAGAGGCAAAGTATATCCACCATGTTACACATAAGTTCCAAACAAAAAACGTAAAATATACTAAGCCAATTAATTTTAATTTTTTGCGTTTAATGTTTTCTAAAAACGAGATATTATCCTCTATCATTAATAAAGGAACCCAAGCTACAAATGCCAAAATGGTGAAGGGTTCAAACCAACTGGCACTTAATAATAAAGCACTAATAAGAGCTAATAAAAGATTAGGCGTTTTTTTAATCACGATAAAATAATGTTTATAATAAATTCCTCACAAAAATAACTTAATTTTTAAGCTACTCCGTAAAAACTTGTAATAGTATTTTATCATTTATTTCTGATTATTTCAGTATATAAATTAAAAAAAAGCAACTAAGATTTAAAAACTCACTTGATACACATCTGTGTGGTTACGCTGAATACCAATAACTTCGAAGCCACCATCTTGAGGAATGATTTCTTTTAAATCGAAAGAGACACAGCTCTTACTAAGTCCTTCAAAAATTAAGGTGAAACCTCGCCCATCATTTAAAGTCCATTGAGGAGCAAAGGAAATATTAAAAGCTGTAATTAATTTAGATCGTTTGCCAGTATCATGCTCAATTAAACATGTAGATGGCCAAATACGATATGCATAATCTTCACCACAAGTGCAATGCACAATGGTTTGACGCTCTTCTGCCTCCAGTATTTTTACGTCAATTTTAACTTCTGTTTTTTCTTCTGTCTCAACCATTTCAATTTAAGTTTAATCACTATTTTTTTTATGATACACTATTTTAGAGCATCTAATAAAAAACATTTTATACTCCTTAGTAATCGATAAGTTTAAGTCGACGGAGTAATTTTCGTTCCTTTTTCAAAACAGAAAAGCGGTAACCACTATATATCATAAACTTACCAAAACTATAATCAAAAGCTGAATTCCAACTTCCTTTTAATAAATAATAATCTACCATTCCCATTCCACCAATAAAATAGTTTCCGTTATCATAACCCATTGCAGCTCTTACATTTAATTTGCCTGCACCGCCAACTAATTGATGATACACTGAGTTATTATCGCGTTGATAAGCTATTTGTTCGCCACCAACACCTTGCACCAATGATCCGGTTACGTAGAATTTTTTTAAAAAAACAAGTGTATAAATATATCCAAGATTTAGTCCGAAATTATTGGTGTGTCCGTTTTTTATATAAGAAAGAGTGTCGAAACTTCCTCTGAAAGGTTGAGCTACGAGCGTTGAATTACCATCGGCATTAAAATAGGAGTAATATAATCCAATTAATAAAGAGCCTGCACTTTTTTTCTGATGTTCAACAAATGAAAATGAATTTTGATACGAAAATTTTCTGTGGTTTACAATATAATAACTGCTCACTCCTATGTTAAGCGCAAACACATCCGCTCTAATAGCATACGGTTTATCACTCACGTAATTAGAGTATGATTGCGAATTTTTAATATAAAACCCACTGTAGTATTGTACAAACATATCTGTCGTAAATTTCCTCCCATAAAGATTAAGTTGATAATCCTGATACTTTGTTTTACCCATGATATCAATATCACCGCCATACACTTTAACTCCTGTATTAATAATAAAACTAGCCCATCTCGAACTAAGACTTATTCCCAAATCGTACTCCAGGTTAGGCGCGAAAGTTAGCTTGCTCCCACTCTTAAAATCAATTAAACTAAATTTAAGAAATCGAGTAGAAATTGGCAATGTTATTACCAAACGCTTGTGGTAAGAGGTAATATAAGCGGTATCATAATTAATCGGTTGTTTTTTAGTAATTCCAAAAGTAATGCTTCGATGTATCCACATCCATTTTTGCCAAAGTGTTTTATGGGGAATGTCCCAAATTGTTTTAACAGAAGCACTTTTTTTTACAAGAGATGAATCCTGCGCATTACTATTGAAAAACAAAAACACCAATGATATAGTATATATACTTAGAAAAAATCTCGCTTTCATTTTTTTTAATCGAATTTTATAAGATTAAATAAATTTTTAATGCTTTTATGTTTTATAATTTTCAAAATATTTTCCAAACAAATAAATATAACCATTCTCTCACAGCAAATTTTACATAAAATTAATAATATGTTTCATACTTTACTGATTTAAAATCTTTAGCGACGGAGATAATTAAAAAGGTAAAATAAATAGGCTACACCCTTTATTTTAGGCAACTCATTTTAATTTCGAAATTGTAATTCGCCTTAAAAATTATCATGTTTTAAAACTAAATTTGTTTGTTGTCCATTTTTTGTAAACTATTTTTGAAATTCTTTTCGTAATCCTTCAGGGTGTTTAAATTAGAATCTGCTCATAAACTCAGTTATCCTTTTAACCTTCTTTTTTCTTGATTGCTCAATTTATACCAATCATAATATATAAATAGTCCAAACCACATAGATTACATAATTCACATAGAATGCTTATTTAACCTATGTTTCCTATGTGCCTATGTGTTTTAAAACGGACTATTTATTCATATAGTTGGTATTAAATAAAATCTCAAAAAAAACATTCGTTTTAAAGTTTCCCTTAAAACGAATGTTTAATAACAATCTCTCAAAAAATCAATTATGAATTTGCAGCTTCTTCAGCTAAAATTGCAATAATTTTATCCTCTATTTCTTTTGCTAAATCGGGGTTTTCAGCAAATAAATTTTTAACCGAATCGCGTCCTTGTCCTAATTTTGTGTCTTCATAGCTAAACCACGATCCACTTTTTTTGATGACATTTTTCTCAACACCGATATCAATAATTTCACCAACTTTGCTAATTCCTTCTCCAAAAACAATATCGAATTCGGCCATACGGAAAGGAGGTGCTAATTTATTTTTAATCACTTTCACTCGTGTTCTGTTACCCGTTACTACGTCACCATCTTTAATTTGACTAATTCTTCTAATATCCAAACGCACAGAAGCGTAGAATTTCAGGGCATTTCCGCCGGTTGTTGTTTCCGGGTTACCAAACATTACACCTATTTTTTCACGTAATTGATTGATAAATATGCAGCAGCAACCTGTTCTATTAATACTACCTGTTAGTTTACGCAAGGCTTGACTCATCAAACGAGCTTGTAATCCCATACGGCTATCGCCCATTTCACCTTCTATTTCAGCTTTTGGCGTTAATGCTGCAACCGAGTCAATTACAACGATATCCACAGCACCTGAACGAATTAAATTATCAGCAATCTCAAGAGCTTGTTCACCGTTATCTGGCTGAGATATTAATAAACTCTTTGTATCTACACCCAATTTCTCAGCATAGGATCTGTCAAATGCATGTTCCGCATCAATAATAGCAGCGATACCACCGGCACGTTGTACACTTGCAATAGCATGAATAGCTAATGTTGTTTTACCAGATGATTCAGGCCCGTATATTTCAACTACACGTCCACGAGGTAATCCACCAATACCTAACGCAATGTTTAATCCTAAAGAACCAGTAGAAATAGAATCAATAGGTTCAATAACGCTATCGCCTAATTTCATAATGGTTCCTTTACCGTAGGTTTTTTCTAATTTATCTAAGGTTAATTGTAACGCTTTTAATTTTTCGCTACTAGCAGCATTTCTGTCTACTGCTTCAATTGTGTCTTCTGATACTTTCTTTGCCATGATATTTATTTTATTGTTTAAGTTACAAATTTTAAGTTTGAATGTTTAACGCTGTTTAAAACTTTTGACACACAAATTCTTTACAAATCTAAATGGAAATTAAAGCAAATGATTGCTATAAATTGTAGCATTAGTAAAAATAGCAGTGTTTAAAGGGATTTTAGACGTAATAAAATAGTAGAATACATTACAAAACAATACAAATTAAAGATCATTTCGAATTATAAAGTGTAGTCTAAAAATAAAAAACAATATTTTTTTTAGTAAATGAAGTGTGAATTAAAAAAAAGTATATATTTGCTGACTGTTTTTACAAAATGAGTTAGTACACTAACAAACGCTGTAAAAAACGGGGTGTAGCGTAGCCCGGTATCGCGCCACGTTTGGGACGTGGAGGCCGTCAGTTCGAATCTGGCCACCCCGACAAAGCCTTTGCTATTGCAGAGGCTTTTTTTATGATGTTTAAAGTATATATTTTATATAGTGATTCTTTGGAGAAATTTTACACGGGATTTACCAGTGATATAGAGCAACGGCTTTTACTTCATAATGAAGGTAAAAGCCATTTTTCAAAAAAAGGAATTCCGTGGCGACTCATCAAATATTTTGATATTGAACTTAAATCTGAAGCTTTAAAACTCGAAAAACAAATAAAGAAAAATGGCTCTAAACGTTATTTAGAACGAAATAATATTGAATACAGTATTTAAGCCGTCAGTTCTCACGCTATAGCGTGATGGCCACCCCGACAAAGCCTTTGCTATTGCAGAGGCTTTTTTTATTCTCTTTTTTCATAAAATCCGCAACATCATTTAACAAACCGTTGTTTAAAATGGATAATTTTTACCGCTCATTTTATAAGTAAAACCCCTTACTTCGTATAAAACAACAACACTATGCGCGTACATTTGATTGCTATTGGCGGAAGTGCCATGCATAATATGGCTTTGGCTTTACACGAAAAGGGATTTAACGTTACTGGTAGCGACGATGAAATAAATGAACCCTCAAAAACGCGTTTAAAAAACGCCAATATTTTACCTGCTGAAATAGGATGGTTTCCAGCAAAAATAACGTCTGATATAGATGCCATCATACTAGGAATGCACGCTCGCGAGGATAATCCTGAATTAATCAGAGCAAAGGAGTTAGGATTAAAAGTATATTCTTATCCCGAATATATTTACGAAGCCACTAAAAATAAAACGCGTGTGGTAATTGGCGGAAGTCACGGTAAAACTACCATTACGGCTATGATTTTACATGTGTTGAATTTCCATAAAATAGATACCGACTATATGGTTGGTGCTCAGTTAGAAGGTTTTTCTACCATGGTAAAATTAACAAAAGATGCGCCAATAGCGATTATTGAAGGTGATGAGTATTTAGCATCACCCATTGATAGACGCCCGAAATTCCATTTATACAAACCAAACATCGCAATCCTAAGTGGTATCGCTTGGGATCATATTAATGTGTTTCCTACGTTTGAAAATTATGTGAGTCAGTTTGAACAATTTGTGAATTTAATTGAATCCAATGGCTGTTTATTTTATTGCCATTCTGATGCAGAATTATGCAAAGTAGCTGAAAAATCAGGGCTTACGAACCATATTACAAAAATGGCTTATGATATCCCGAAACATCATATCAAAAATGGCATTACTTACATTGAGGAAAACGGAACTAATATTCCATTACAAATTTTCGGAAATCATAATTTATTAAACCTAAATGCCGCTCGTTTAGTCTGTAATCAACTTGGAATAAACGACGCAAAATTTTATGAAGCCGTAAAATCCTTTACCGGCGCATCAAAGCGATTAGAGCTTGTGTTCAAAAATGAACATTTTTCGTTTTACAAAGATTTTGCACATTCACCATCTAAGCTCAAAGCCACTACTCAAGCGGTGAAACAACAATTTGATAACCGTAAAATAATTGCTTTTATGGAATTACACACATTTAGTAGTTTAAATGAAACGTTTTTAGCGGAGTATAATGGCGCTATGAATGACGCTGACGAGGCTATTGTATATTTCAATCCACACACCATCGAACATAAAAAACTAAAAGCGATTTCGCCCGAACAGGTCATGCATTATTTTAATCGTAAAGATTTAAAAGTATTTACCGAAAGTAAAACGTTAGTAGATTATTTAAAATCACAATCGTTAAAAGATTCTGTGTTATTAATGATGAGCTCCGGAAACTTTGATGGCATTGACTTTAAACACTTGTCTACAGAGTTACACATCAATTAATATTGTAAGTTGAAGGAATTACATGGCAAAAAAAGTACTTAGAATTATCAATCGTTTTAATATTGGAGGTATCACATATAATGTGAGTTACTTATCCAAATATTTAGAGCCAGATTACGAAACCCTTTTGGTTGGTGGGCCTGAAGAGGAGGGCGAAGATAGCTCGTTATATATTCCTCAAAACTTAGGATTAAAACCTTTAGTGTTAAAGCAATTTCAAAGAGAACTAAATTTAAAAGCAGATTACGCCGCTTATAAAGAAATTAAAAAAATTATTCGGGAATTTAATCCTGATATTGTTCACACACATGCTTCCAAAGCTGGTGCTATTGGTCGTTTAGCAGCCATTCATTGCAAGGTTCCAATTATCATTCACACATTTCATGGTCATGTGTTTCATTCTTATTTCGGAAAATTAAAAACGAATTTCTATAAACTAATAGAACGCTACTTGGCCCGAAAATCAACAGCAATCATAGCAATCAGCCACAAACAAAAATTAGAATTATCAGATGTCTTTCATATTGCACCAAAAGAAAAAATACACGTTGTACCATTGGGATTTGATTTAACTAAATTCACTGTCAACAAAGAACAAAACAGAAAAGAGTTTCGCGAAAAATATAATTTAAGCGAAAACCAGTTAGCTATAGGAATTATCGGTCGTTTAGCGCCAATCAAAAATCACGATTTATTTATTGAAGCAATTGCTTATCTTAAACAAAAACAAGCACCTTCTTTTAAAGCCTTTATAATTGGCGATGGAGACACTAAGCATTCCATTATGGAAACCTGTAAAAAATGGCGAGTATCATATTCTAAAAATCCAACAGATGACGTAGATGTTATTTTTACATCATGGATTACCAATGTAGATTGGGCTTTGCACGGCCTGGATCTTGTGGCACTTACTTCATTAAATGAAGGAACGCCCGTAAGCATTATTGAGGCGCAGGCAGCAGGAAAATATCTAGTATCAACCAACGTTGGAGGCATTGAAGATGTGTTGCATCCGGATTGCGGCTTACTATCAATCGTTGCAGACAAAGAAGCATTTTGCACTAATCTATTATCAGCTTGTAACAATTATGAAATAAATGCTGAACTGGCTGAGAAAGGCACTGAATGGGCGTTTCAAAAGTTTAGTTATACGCGTTTGGTAACAGATATGCGATTGCTTTATCAACAATTACTTAAATAGGCTCAATTTTTTGAAATTAGCCAATAAATATTAACTTTGTGTATTAACCTAAACTTATGCGCTTTATACATTATTCTCTGATTTTATTAGTAGCCATTTCTTTTTCATCTTGTAAAATTTTCCGTTCTAACTTAATGCTTAAAACGCCCAGAGATTATACGTATGACAAACTTGCCGATTCGTTAACTAAGCAAGACTATAGGATAGAAGGCAATGATGTTTTACAAGTTCGTATTTTCTCGAATGATGGTTTTAAAATCATCGATTTAGCTAATTCAACAGCAAATTTTAGGTTAGATTTAGATTATATAGTGGATAGAGACGGCACCACTAAACTCCCTTTAGCAGGCAAGGTAAAGATATCTGGCTTAACTATACGTGAAGCCGAAGTTTACTTAGAAGATATTTATGATAAGTTTTATGTAAAACCATACGTAACTGTTAAAGTAACCAACAAGCGTGTCATTGTATTTCCAGGAAATGGAGGTGTTGCTAAAGTTTTAAATTTAACTAATAACAATACAACTGTTATAGAGGCATTGGCTTTGACGGGCGGAATTTCAGAGGATGGTAAAGCATATAAAGTTAAACTTATCAGAAACGATGGTTCTGTAAAGCCTAAAGTATATTTAATGGATTTATCAAAAATAGAAGGAATAGCCGCCGGAAACTCAGTAGTATTAGCTAATGATATTATTTACGTAGAGCCTAGATATCGGTTAGCAAAGACGTTAGTAGCGGAAATAGCGCCTATTATTTCTTTGTTAACATCTACGATTTTAATATATACGTTATTTGTAAGAAAATAAAGTGATACAACCTCAATCAGATAGTGGCATTGATAGTTACCGAGAACGGGTATCTAAATTTAGTAGTGAACTAGATTTAGGGTTAATTTTTTATATACTAAAAAAGAGTTTATGGATTGTTGCCGTTTTCTTTATCATTTGCCTAAGCGCTGCATTTGTATACCTACGATATAGCCAGCCCATTTATCAATCTTCAACTGTTATTCAGATTAATGATAATAATGAAGCATCAAAAATATTACAAATAGGGGCAACAGAAGGGGCTACCAATAAAATGGCTGAAGCTATTGAACAAATTCGCTCCAAAATATTTTTAAAAAGGGTAGTAGAAAAATCAAATGTGCAGGTAAGTTATTTTAATGAAGGCACCTTTAAAAGTAACGAGCTCTATAAATCATCTCCCTATTTTATAAAATTTAATATTAAAAAAAATAGTGTTTATGGTGTAAAGATTTACATCACCTTTAATAATTTAAATTCAGGAACTCTAAACTACATAGCAGAAGGTAAATCTTATACCATACCGTTTTCAACTAACAACGTGGTTAATTCTAATTATTTTGATTTAAGCGTGACTCTCAATTCTCTATTTGAAAAGAATCAAATTCAAAATACATTATCCGAAAACAATAAGGCTTATTTTTTAATTAATAATGTAGACGATGTTACTGCTGAACTACAATCTAAATTAGAAATCAAACTAATAAACGAAGCTGCTAAAACTATTTTAATCACAGTAAAAGATGTTAATGCTAATAAAGCAAAAGACTTGGTAAATATAGTTTCCGAAGAATATTTATCATTTGATGTAGAGCGTAAAAGTGAGAGCTCTAAAAGCATTATTACGTTTATCGATGATCAACTTAAAAAAGTTTACGAATCACTTAAAGAATCTGAAAATAATTTACAAGATTTTAGAAAAGGAAAAAATTATACCGACAAAGACGTTGTGCTTAGCGCTAATATGATGCGTATTAATAGTTTAGAAGATGAAATGCTAAAGGTAGAAATGGAAGAAAAGCTATTGGCAGAATTACAAGCTAACATCGCAAAAAACAAAAGTATTGATACCTATCAACTCATTTCATTAATTGCTGGTACGGAGTATGAAAGTTCTATCAGGGAATATACACAAGGCATTCAAAAATTATTACTTGAAAAAGAAAATTTATTATATCAAGTTACTACTCAAAGCGAAAACATTAAACAAATCAATTATAATATAGAGACACAAAAAAAATTATTAATTGAAAGCTTAAATGCCATTCGATTGAAATACAAATCAAAGTATACTAACCTGATGGCAAAATCATCAGAGTTTAAAAGCAAATACGAACGAGCACCTGATGAAGACATGGAACATGCCCGTTTAATGCGCTTATTTAGTATTAGTGAGAAATATTATACTATGCTACTTGAACGAAAAACTGAGTTTTCGATATCAAAAGCTGGGTTTGTATCACAAAATGTGATCTTAGAAAAGGCCATTAAAGATGGAGCAAAAGTATCACCAAATAAAAAAAACTCGATGATAATTGCAGTACTATCAGCTTTATTATTATCGTTACTTGTAATTTTTATTCGTTATTTTTTACATAATACCATTACCTCAGTAAATGACATCACCAAACACATTAATGCTTCGGTATCTGTTTTAGGGATTGTCCCTTACTACGAAAGTGATGTGCCTGTTTCTCAATTGGTCGTTGATAAAAATCCAAAGTCTTTAATAGCAGAAGCTTTTAGAAATATTCGCTCTAATATGCAGTTTATTAATAACAGTGAAGGTTCTAAAATTATTGCGTTAACGTCTTCTATATCTGGTGAAGGAAAAACCTTTGTGGCTCTCAATTTATCAGGCATTTTAGCTTACACTGGCAAAAAAGTAATTCTTTTAGATTTGGATATGCGTAAACCAAAAATACATAAAGGGTTTGACGTATCTAACGAAACTGGCATGAGCACCATTTTAACAGGTTTAACCACGATTGAAGAATGCATCAATAAAAGTCATTTTCCTAATTTAGATTATATAACAGCAGGACCGATACCACCAAATCCTTCCGAATTAATTATCAGCAAACGATTAGATGAAATGATTGCTGAATTGAAATTAATGTATGACTATATTGTATTCGACAATCCTCCTATTGGATTGGTAACAGACGGTATTACAACGATTAAGAAAGCAGATTTTCCTATTTATGTATTTAGAGCTGATTATTCAAAAAACAACTTTGTTCAAATTTTAGATAAATTAATGCATGAAGGCAATATTAAAAACTTATCAATCATATTAAATGGCGTAGATACATCCAGAAATACATACGGATACAATTATGGCTACGGATATGGTTATGGCTACGGTTACGGCAGTGGTTATTATTCGGATGATAAAGCAAAAAGCAAAAAACGATTCTCTAAATTATGGAAGTAATAGAAACACATATAAAGGATTTGCTTATTATAAAACCAAAAGTTTTTGAAGATGCGAGAGGATATTTTTTTGAAAGCTATAATGAAGGTGTTTTTAAACAACATGGTATAAATGTGAACTTTATTCAAGATAATCAATCACTATCAAATTCTGGTGTACTTAGAGGGCTTCATTTTCAGGCTCCCCCTTTCGCTCAAGGCAAATTAGTTAGGGTAATTAATGGGGCTGTGTTAGATATTGCGGTGGATATTAGAAAAAATTCAGCTACCTATGGGCAACATGTTAGTATTGAATTAACAGAGGAAAATAAAACCATGTTTTATATTCCACCAGGGTTTGCGCATGGGTTTTTAACGCTAAATGATCATACTATTTTTTCTTATAAGTGTTCTAATTTATATAATAAAGCATCAGAAGGCACGGTGTTGTGGAACGATAAAGATTTAAATATTAATTGGAATATTGAAAACCCTGTATTATCTGAGAAAGATATGATGGGAACTCCATTTAAAGAATTTAATAGCCCATTTTAAATGGAGTTTTTCGAAAACAATAACTTATTATTTGTTGTGCTTTCTTTAGGGATTGCATTTATATTTTCATTAGTAATAAATTCTATACTTCTAAAATTTTCACAAACATTAGGAGTAAGACAATCGCAACAAAAAGAAATTCGTTGGAATCCATCTATAAAACCTTCACTCGGAGGTATTTCATTTTTTGTTATTTTTTTAATTACGTTTATCATACTTAATTTTATAAATAACATACTTCCTTTACATTATAATAATTTAAAGGAAATAGGAATTCTTTTAGTTTGTTCTTTGGGCTTTTTAATGGGATTAGCAGACGATGCGTACAATACTCAACCTTTATTAAAATTTATTACTCAGCTCATTTGTGGCTTGGTACTGTATTTTACCGGGACTAAAATAAATATTTTTACAGAGGAAGCATATAATTTTACACTTACTTTATTTTGGGTAATAGGCTTAATGAACTCTGTTAACATGCTTGACAATATGGATGGCATATCAACCATTGTATCTATTGTAATTTTATTTTTTATCATCGCCATTAATCTTAATCTTCATTCAATCATATCACCATTGCCAATATTATCATTAGGAGTGCTAGGCTCATTGTTAGGGTTTTTAGTTTATAACTGGCACCCTTCAAAAATGTTTATGGGAGACACAGGCAGCCAGTTTTTAGGCTCATTTTTGGCAATAGTTGGTATTGAATATTGCTGGAATTCATCCTCATTAATAAGTGGTAGTTGGTATTGTGTTAATCCTGCTTTAATGGGATTTACAGTTGTATCTTTAGTATTTATTTTACCTTTAACAGATACGATTACTGTTACTATTAACCGATTAAAACGCGGACAGTCTCCTTTTGTTGGAGGAAAGGATCACACAACCCATCACTTATTTTTTAAAGGTATTACTGAAAAAAGGATTGCGATTTTGTTTTTTGCAATAGCCTTGGTTGGATTATCGCTCGCTTTAAATATAATTTTAAACTACAATTTAACTTGGGTTATTATTTCAATTGTGTTTTGTGCCATCACTTTCTTATCTTTATATCTCAATACGATAATAAAACGTAAGTGAATATATCTGTTTGGATATTAAAATCTTTTCGACAACCCTTAACCTTTTATAAAAAAATAGGGTTGACTGTATTTACACTTATTATTTTGATTTTGTTTTTCAAATTATTGTTTTTCAAAATTCAGCATTCAGAAAGTGATTACAGTGATAGTAATTTTAGAGTATTAG
>JAYVDU010000204.1:0-1503 GCA_043749245.1 Bacteroidota bacterium
CGCTAAACCAATCAATCTGTTGTCGGGAAATTTAGAGCGTTGGGGCGATTATTCAGGCTCTCAGCGCAAGTATAATAACCCCGGCGAAGTTTGGATGAGTGGTTATTATGGCTATCAATACAGCTTGTCATATCCAAACGCGCACGGAACTTGGTTAGCTCAAATAGGAATAAGTGCCACAACTATTGTTGGAATAAAAAACATAGACACTCAAAATAATGCTCCCACTTTATTATTTCCTAATCCTGCACAAGATTTATTTAACATAGAATTAAATTTATCGCAAATAGAATATGTAAATTTTGAATTATACGATGCGCAAGGAAAATTAGTAACTGTTTTATTACGTGATTGGATTAAAGTGCTCCAAAATACCTTTCAATTCAGCTTACGCGATGTGTCGGCAGGAATTTATTATGTAAAAATTACTGGCAACAAAGGCACTAACATTACTAAAAAAATTATTAAAAATTAAACTCTAAACTCTACATTATGCAAAAACTACGTAATTTTTTATTGGCTTTCTTTTTTATAGGATTGTTTTTTACAGCTAAAGCATCACACAATCGCTCAGGTGAAATTACTTATAAATGGGTTGGGCCAGGACCTTATACTTACCAAATTAAAGTAACTACTTATACTAACTTAACTGTTATTGGCGGATTAATCCCACCTGACAGATGTCAAGATACGGTTGATTTCGGAGATGGCACTAAAGCTGTTGTTAACAGATCGAACGGAACAACAAATTCTTTATGTTATGGCACAGCAATGGATGGTATTAATTTACCTGGAGGAACAACACGTCTAAACGAATATGTAACCACGCATACCTATCCTGGCTCAGGTAATTATATCATAATCATGCAAGACCCTAATAGAAATGCGGGAATCCTTAATATGTCAAGTTCTGTTGTTCAAGTTTTTTACATACAATCTCTATTAGTTATTTCAAGTTTTTCAGGGCCAAATAATTCGCCTATGCTCACATTTCCGCCTATTGATCAAGGTTGCGTAGGACAGTGTTTTATGCACAACCCAGGAGCTTATGATATTGACGGCGACAGTTTATCGTATGAATTAACAAATTGTCTTACCACAAATGGAGCTGTTTGTGCTGGCTATAATTATCCTACCACAGGTAGTGGTTATTTTGGTGTTGATTCAATTACCGGCACCTTAATTTGGTATACCCCTCAAATACAAGGAGAATACAATTTAGCCATAAAGATTAAGGAATGGCGGAAAGATCAATCTGGAAATTATATACTCATTGGTTTTATAACTCGCGATATGCAAGTTGATATTGGAAATTGCGTTAACAATAACGACCCTCACATTATGATAAATAGTAGCGACACCTGCATACTTGCCGGCTCTCTGTTTCACAAAACCATTCAAGCAAATGATGTTGATAATGATGTCATCACTTGTAGCGCTAATGGTGGTTCTTTTGCGGCTGGCACAAATCCCTCCACATTTGCTTCAACTCCAAGTTCGTCA
>JAYVDU010000205.1:0-5295 GCA_043749245.1 Bacteroidota bacterium
ATAACGAGCTTATTGTTGATTATGATTATTCTCTATTTAATTAAAATTGTTGTTGTTTAATTTAGTTTAAATGTCCGACTTTCAATATACCACTGCTCAACAAGCACTTTCCGTTTTAAAATCAGGAAACAATGTTTTTGTTCAAACAGCATCTGCTGCTCCCCAACAATTGATAAGAGCTATGGTTGATAATTTCAGTAATCTTTCGAATATATCTATTTATCATTTACATACCGAAGGAATTGCTCCTTATACGGATCCACGCTATAAAAATATTTTCAATACTCATTGTTTTTTTATAGCGAATAATACTCGTGCGGCAGTTAATGCAGGAAATGCTGACTATATACCTATTTTTTTGAGTGAGATTCCTGCTTTGTTTCGTAAGAAAATAATACCAATAGATGTTGCTTTAGTTCATGTTTCTCCTCCTGATAAACATGGATATTGTAGTTTGGGAGTTTCTGTTGATGTAGCACTTAGTGCAATAGAGAGTGCTACGTATATTATTGCCCAAGTAAATTCAAACATGCCAAGAACACATGGAGGAGGTATTATGCATGCTTCTAAATTCAGTGCATTGGTGCAGGTAAATGATCCTATTCCCGAAATTAATATTGGAAGTCCGGATGAAACGGAAATGAAAATTGCGGAGTATGTAGCAAGCCTTATAGAAGATGGAGCTACTTTGCAAACAGGAATTGGTAAGATACCGAATGCTGTGTTAAGTAAACTTACGAACCATAAAAAAATCGGTATTCATTCTGAAATGTTTTCAGATGGTATCATCGATTTAGTTGAAAAAGGAGTTATCACTGGTGAGTTAAAAAAGAAACATCCTCATAAAATTATTGGGGGTTTTGTATCGGGTACAAAAAAAATATACGATTATATAAATGATAATCCATTATTTGAATTACACGATGCCTCTTATGTTAACGACACCTACGTTATCATGCAAAATCCAAAAGTTACTTCTATTAACAGCGCAGTGGAGATAGATTTAACCGGACAAGTTTGTGCAGACTCGATAGGTTTTCATTTATACTCAGGTGTGGGAGGACAAATAGATTTTATTCGTGGAGCATCTTTATCTGAGGGAGGCAAACCCATTATCGCAATGTCTTCTACAACAAAGAAAGGAGAATCGAAAATTGTAAGTATGCTTAAAAATGGAGCAGGTGTTGTTACTACCAGGGCACACATTCATTATGTAGTAACAGAATATGGCATAGCTAATTTATATGGCAAAAACATAAAACAAAGGATAGAAGCATTAATTAATATTGCTCATCCTGATCATAAAGAAACTCTTGCAAAAGAAGCGTTTGATTTATGGAAGATTGCATAGCTTGACTATGCAAGCAATATAATACAATATTACAATACAACTGAGTTGAGAACTTTGTTGGCTGCTAGGTAATAGAAATTAGATCAAAAACTTACAATATTTGGCATAATATCATATCTGTCTAGTCAGTTTCATTAAAAATCAATAAATAATCGCAATACCACCACCCCATTTCATATCTCCATCGTAATGCGAAGAAAGGGCAATATATTTGGTTAAAATATATCTTGCGCCAATCATATACTCCAAATCTGTGTTCACCAAGGAGGTTAACCGCAAACGTTTTGTAATAGGTATATCTTCTCTTCCAAGTTGAAGACGGATTAAACCTGTATTGTCTACCCGCAAATCCGCTAAAATAAAAAGAGGTAGTAAATATTGTACACCAGCGCAAAATACCTGCCTGTTATTTTTTGTATTCTTATTCCCGTAGATATTATCTCCATTATTTGGATTATAATAACCGTTTTTCCTATAACGCAAGTCCCAACCTACATATACTCTCAAAAATTGATTTTTACCAATATATCTCCCAATATGACTTTCTGATTCATAACCCATCTGACTATTTAATCCTAATCTCCATTCTGTGCTGATAAAATTTCTTTTATTTGAAAGCATAAACTCACCATCACTTCCATTGCTTTCCAGTCCAATATGAGCCATAGCATGCCAAGTTTTATCATCTCTGTATAGTTTTTTTATTGACTGTTTAGGATTAGGTAATTGAGGATTTGGCGGTGAATTTTCATAACTGAAAACCCTTCCCATCCCGCTCATCATGTGATATAAAATATGACAATGAAAAAACCAATCACCACTTTCAGTGGCAGCAAACTCTATACTATCCGTTTCCATTGGTAAAATGTCGAGTACATTTTTTAAAGGTGAATAATCTCCCTGCCCATTTAATACCCTGAAAAAGTGACCGTGTAAATGCATGGGATGTCTCATCATACTGGCATTTTCTATAATGATTTTTACATTTCCTCCTTTTTTAATCATTATTTTATCAGATTCAGAAACGGTCTTATTGTCAATCGTCCATAAGTAACGCAACATATTTCCTGTGAGTTTAAAATGCAAAATTTTTGTTGGGACATCAGGTAATGTAGTTTTAAAAGGTGAACGAAGCATGCCATAATTTAAAGTAATAATCTTCTTAGAAGTATCATCATCTATATTCATTCCCGGCATTTTATCCATTTTCTCACTGTCATTAACTTTCACTTTATCTAAAAGTTCAGGGTACATAACTGAATTCATATCCATTGTTTGGTTACTCATTTGCATTCCAATATTATCCATTGAACCATTTAGTTTCATCATTCCATTCATCATTTTTAACCCTTCAAAATAATTTAGTTTCGGGAGGATTGGTGCCGGCATAGGCATCCCTTCACCGAGCCAAACGGAAGTTGATTTTGTTCTGTCTTCTGCGGTTGCCTTAAATTCATAACTCATGTTCTGAGGAATCGTTAAAATTGCATCGTATGTTTCTGATACACCAATTATTAATCTGTCCACATCAACCGGAACAACTTCAGCCCCATCAGAAGCCACTACTTTCAATTTACTTCCTGCAAATTGTAGCCAAAAATAGGTTGATGAAGAACCATTAATAATTCGCAGTTTTATTTTATCTCCGGCTTTAAGCTGTGGAATATTCTGTTTAATATGTCCGTTAGATAATAAAGCGTTATAATAAACATCGCTTACATCCATTGGAGTCATTCGTAACCAATCTGATTTTAATCTTTGTTTAAAATATCCTTTTTCTAAAGCTTCACCGTAACTTTGTACAGAACCTTTTTTAATAGAGTACCAGTCATTTGCATTATGTAAAGATCGATCAACTTCTTTTGGTTTTTCATTTGTCCAATCACTTAGTACCAAAATATATTCAGGCATTTCCTTTTTATCTTTTTTATGAATAATGAACGCGCCATACATGCCGACTTGTTCTTGCAGCATAGTATGCGAGTGGTACCAGTATGTGCCACTTTGCTTAATTGGAAATTTGTAAATATGTGTTGAGTGAGGTTTTATTGGAGAAGTTGTGAGATAAGGTACTCCATCCTGAACGTTTGGTAATATTAATCCGTGCCAGTGAATAGAGGTTTCCTGATCCATTTCATTATGTACATAAATCTCAGCGGTGTCTCCTTCTGTAAAATAAAGTGTGGGTGCAGGTATTTGCCCGTTTATTGCAATAGCTGGTTTACTTTTACCAGTATAATTCACTAAGGTGTCTTTTACAAATAAATCATAATGAACTAATTGTTGCGCCTGTATAATACTACTAAATAAAAACAGGAGGACGAGAAGAATATTTCTTTTCTTATTATTTCTTTTCTGATACATTTCCACAAGTGAGCATTGACGATCCATAGTAAGGATTTTTTATTTCTTTTTCTGTACTTAACCAATAACTCTTTTTCATAGGACAATATTCATAGTACACACTTTGATTAACACTTTCCGCAATTTTAATCAATAGCCAAGTTGTAATAGATAATTCAGCGAAGGCAGTTCTTTGTTTTTCGATATTATCAGTTAAAGCTATTTTCTTTGCTGACTTTATCAGATTCTCTTTTTGTTTTTCGAAGACAGTCTTCTCTTTCAGTTTAAGACCACTTATTGTAACTGCATTAATATTTTGGATTAGTTCATTAGAAGACGTTTGTGCGCTTTTAGCATTGCTGTTTACTAAAGCGTCCTTTATTTTCAGGTAACTATTTAGTATGGATGGTACGCCTGTTGTTTGAGCCGAAATATTTTGAATAATACTCGTCAAGAGTATTAGACTTAGTAGAATTGTTTTTTTCATTTTGTTATTTTAATATAAATATTCAATTATTTCTATTAGTTGGATTTCACCTTCAACATGCTTGCGTTAATCGCTACAACAACAGTGCTTACAGCCATTAAAGCCGCACCTACAGCTGGACTTAACAATATTCCCCAATTATATAGTACACCAGCTGCTAAAGGTAGTGCAACTACATTATAGCCGGTTGCCCAAATTAAATTCTGAATCATTTTACGATGTGTTGCTTTTCCAAATAAAATCAAACTCACAATATCTTTTGGATTACTGTTTACCAAAACAATTCCTGCTGTTTCAGCAGCAATGTCGCTACCACTTCCTACGGCTATTCCAATATCTGCTTGAGCCAAGGCCGGGGCATCATTTATGCCATCACCCGTCATAGCTACAAATTCACCTTTACTTTGCAACTCCTTTATTTTTTCCAGTTTTTGATTTGGTAACACTTCAGCAATAAAACTATCCATACCCAAAGTTTCACTTACACTTTTAGCCACTTTATTATTGTCACCTGTTAGTAAAATAGATTTGATATGGTTTTGTTTTAACGTTTTAATGGCTTCGGCAGATTCAGGGCGAATTTCATCTGATAAGGCAATGTATCCTGCCAACTCATTATTAATAATTAGAAAAACAACAGTTTCTGTATCGTTGGCTTTGAAACTATCCGGCAGGGTAATATTATTCTCCTTTAAATACCCAGGACTAACAACAAGCATTTTTTTGCTTTCTACAGTTGCCTCAACTCCCTTTCCTGTGATGGCTTTGAAATTTTCTGTTGTAGGAATAGTAATTGATAAATCTTTTACTTTTTGTAAGATTCCCGTTGCGATAGGATGCTCTGATTTTTGTTCTAATGCCGAGGCAAAGCGTATAATTTCATTTTCACTTAATTCTTTTTTTAAAGATACTATTTTCGATACTTCAAATTTCCCAACTGTAAGGGTACCTGTTTTGTCGAATACAACAGTTGTAATCTTTCGTGCATTTTCGAATGATGTCCGGTTCTTAATCAGCAATCCATTTTTTGCTGCCAACGAAGTTGATTTTGCAACTACTAATGGTACCGCTAAACCTAAAGCATGCGGACAACAAATAACTATTACAGTAACCA
>JAYVDU010000206.1:0-5292 GCA_043749245.1 Bacteroidota bacterium
TTTGATAGTACATCTACAACGAATGCAAATTTATTATCGGTGGCTAAATTAAAAACGGATGTACAAAAAGTAAAAAACTTTTATAATTTAACGAATAAGCCTAATTGTTTTTTAACAGTCGGTATTACTGAGCTTTTAAAACAAAATGATTTCATGTTATATCCTAATCCTGCTAAGTCTGTCCTTACAATCAAATCAACACTTGAGGGGACTGCAACACTAGACTATGATATTATTGATGTATTAGGAAAAACAATTATTAAAAACGAAACAACTAATCTCAATTTCAACATCAATATTTCTGATTTGAATTCAGGTATTTATTTCTTGCGATTAAAAATTAATAACAGCATTGTGGTTAAGAAGTTTGTGAAAGAGTAGTATGTCACCTTGAACTAGTTTCAGGGTCTCAATAGATGTTAAATTATGCAATGGTGTGTTAGCACAGTAGAAGTAAAACCCTTGATAAGAATATTATCAAGGGTTTTAACTTTTGAATTAGGACTTTTAAGCCTCTTTTTCTATCTTTACACAAATTAAAAATTCACCCTCATGATTGCAGAAATGAACCTATCAGTCAAAGCACAACACTTAATAGATTTAGAAGATAAACACGGAGCGCACAACTACCATCCTTTGCCGGTAGTGCTTGAACGTGGCTTAGGGGTTCATGTATGGGACGTTGATGGGAAACAATATTATGATTTTTTATCGGCATACAGTGCGGTAAATCAAGGGCATTCGCATCCTAAAATTACACATGCATTGATAGAACAAGCACAAAAATTAGCATTAACCTCTCGCGCCTTTCATAATAATGTATTAGGTGAATACGAAAAATTTATTACCGAATTATTTGGTTTCGATAAAGTATTACCAATGAATACAGGTGCTGAAGCAGTTGAAACAGCTGTAAAAGTAACTCGTAAATGGGGCTATGAGAAAAAAGGTGTAGCTGAAAATGCAGCAAAAATTATTGTGTGTGCAGGTAACTTTCACGGAAGAACTATCTCAATCGTTTCTGCTAGCACCGATCCAGAGGCTCGCAAAAACTTTGGTCCCTTTACCCCTGGTTATGTTACAATTCCCTATAACGATATTACTGCATTAGCAGAAGCTTTAAAAGATAATACAGTTGTTGGCTTCTTAGTTGAGCCCATACAGGGCGAAGCAGGTGTTTATGTGCCAAATGATGGTTACCTAAAAACCTGCGCAGAAATGTGCAAAGCCGCTAATGTGTTATTTATTGCAGATGAAGTTCAAACAGGAATAGCGCGTACCGGTAAATTATTAGCCTGCGACCATGAAGACGTTAAGCCTGATGTTTTAATTTTAGGAAAAGCCTTATCTGGCGGAATGTACCCCGTATCAGCAGTTTTAGCTAATAACGATATTATGATGTGCATCAAGCCTGGCCAACATGGCTCTACGTACGGTGGTAATCCTTTAGGTTGTAAAGTGGCTATAACCGCCATGAATGTGGTTTTGGATGAAAAATTAGCAGATAATGCTCAAGCGCTTGGTGAATTATTTAGAAAAGAATTAAGAGCCATCAACTCAGACAGAATTACAACTGTTCGTGGCAAAGGCTTATTAAATGCCATTATCATTAAAGAAAAAGATGGGATATCGGCTTGGGAAGTTTGCTTAAAATTAGCTGAAAATGGTTTATTGGCAAAGCCTACACACGGCGATATCATTCGCTTTGCGCCGCCTTTAGTAATTACCAAAGAACAAATATTAGAGTGCGTTGGAATTATTAAAAACACTATAGAAAGTTTTAATTAGTGTCAGAAAGAAAACTCCAATTTCTTCGTTATGCTCGCCTTAAAAATGGTCATTTGCAAAAGCAAACTCCCATTATTTAAGCCTTCGCAAGCCTCGAACTTTAAGTTTTCTTATCCGGCACTCCGTTTTCTTGCAAACACTAATTAGTTTGCTAATTATTGAAATAAAAATATGTTCGCTTGCATACTAATTTAGTGATGAAAAAAACGATTTATTTTTTTATGCTAATCCATATTTCAATGGCTGTGCAATCGCAAGATTACATTACAAAAAAAGACAGTACGAAAATAGAAGCATTGGTTTTAGAAATAAATTCTTCGGATATTATTTATCGCTTTTATAATTATCAAGATGGCCCGAAAATTACACTTACAAAAAGTGACATTGCCTATATTACCTATAAAAATGGGACTAAAGAGGTTTTTATTCAACAAGAAAAACAACCAAACACGCTTACTGAATTACCTGAATTAAAAAAAACAGAAAAAACAGAAAACATCAATAAGCCTAAGATTAGAGTTTTTGCACCATTTATGTTTCATGCTGGTTTTGTGTTTAATAATCGATACGTTAATCTGCCTTTAAAAGATCCTGATTTAGGAAAGTTTTCTGGATTAGAATATTCTCCTGCAAGCCAACGCACAACAATGAGTTATCAATTTGGATTTAATTTTTTATTAGGCAGAAGCCCCTTTTGCAAATTTGTAGTGGGTGCTAATTATTTACAATCAGTTGGTGAATATAATATACATAGCTCTAATCAAACTACCAGTGGCCCTCCTTGGACAAGTACAACTGAATTTTTCAAAGTAAATTCAACCATTGATTTTATAAATATAGTAGGAGGCATAAGATTTACGATTGCAAAAAAGTTTCATATAGAGCATTTAATGGCTATTAATCTAATTGCAAAGAATTCAACCACATTTACAGGTTATGTAAAAAATCACGTATATTCTTATGGCTCTACTGGAAACAGTTATACAAATATATCTGATGAAACGATTTATTATACGAATGCGAAAATACCATCGCGAGGAGATAATGTAGGTATGACTATCTCATTTTGCCCACGTTTAACCTATGATATTAAAATAAAAGAACAAACTTTTGGCATTTACACATCCTATAATATGGCTCTAAACTATCACCTGCCCTGGTTTGTAGCTGGTATAACTTATTATCCATTCAAAAAATTAAACTAATTTATTTTAACTGAGTATACTAAAATACCAAATAAAGTTATACGTTTGGTTAAAAGCGTGAACTCTCATACCTATGTGATCTTAATCATACTCGAAGATTAATATTATCGCTTAGCTGTTTTTGAAACTATTCCATTTTAAAATAATTCTGTCGATAACTAATCTTATTTTTATGAGATATTTTTCGCCTCTACATCAAAAAAAATGCTAAGTTTATAGGCTTATTTTTTTGTGATTTTGGAAATAGAACAACCTACATCAATCAGACAGTTATATCCTTTTCAGCAAGAGGCTGTAAATACTATATTTAATAAGCTTAAAGACGCTAAGCCTAATGATAATATTTTATTCCAACTTCCCACTGGTGGCGGTAAAACCATCATTTTTGCTGAAATCGTAAAAAACTACGTTCAACATTTTAATCGAAAAGTTTTAATATTAACGCATCGCATAGAATTAAGTAAGCAAACCTCGGATGTGCTTGCCAGTGTTGGTATCAAAAACAAAATAATTAACTCCGAAGTTAAGTCATTACCGCAACAAAGCGAATACCAAACGTTTACAGCTTTAGTAGAAACTTTAAATAATCGTTTACAGGAAGACGATCAATTTTTAGAAGACATCGGTTTAGTTATTGTGGATGAGGCGCATTATAATTCTTTCCGAAAAATATTTCACTACTTCGAAAACGTTAATATACTTGGCGTTACAGCAACCCCGCTTAGCAGCAATAAAAAATTACCCTTGTATCAAACTTATAAGGAAATTATAGTAGGCGAAAGTATTTCATCTCTTATCTCGCAAGGCTATTTAGCAGAAGGGATTACCTACAATAACGATGTAAATATTAGCACATTAAAAGTTGGTAATAACGGTGAATTTACAACAGGTTCGCACGAATTGCTTTATACACAAGAAATGATGCAAGGTAAGTTATTAGATGCTTACGAAGAAATTGGTAAAGGCACCAAAACACTTATTTTTAATGCCGGTATTTTAACAAGTATTGCTGTTTATAATTTATTCAAATCGAAAGGCTATCCTGTAAAATATTTAGATAGTACTTTTAGTGATAGAGATAGAGCCGAAACGTTAGATTGGTTCAAAAACACTAAGGACGCCATTTTAAGCTCCGTTAGTATTTTAACAACAGGGTTTGATGAGCCCGAAGTAGAAACAATTATTTTAAACAGAGCAACGAAATCATTAACACTTTATCACCAAATGATAGGCCGTGGATCTCGTGTGCTACCTCATAAAAAACAATTTAATATTGTTGATTTAGGTAATAATTCTCGTCGTTTTAATTTATGGCAATTTCCTATTGATTGGAAACATGTGTTTGTAGCCCCTCACATGTACCTAGAGCAACGCTACAAAGATGAGTGGGACTATGAATTAGAAAATGATTACGAACTGCCTGAAGACATTAAAGCCCGTTTTTTAAACTCGTCGGCCGAAGCCTTTATTGTGAGAGAACGCTATTTACAATGCTTGCGCAAAGGCTTAAAACCTCAAACCTTGCTGGATCAATCGCTTGATGATCATTTTGGACGTATTAAAGATAATGCCGCTGACTTTGATGAAGCCTTCGAGTTATTTGATTTACTGAGTGAAGAGGTAAAATACAGAGTAAAACAATTTTCGAAATGCATTAATGCAACTAATAATTACACGGATTACCAAACTCAATCATACAGTTCAAAGCTGCGCCGTCGATTGATAGGCTGGTTTGTAGAATAATTTAGCTCCTCGATAAAAACAGTCTCAATAAATCTATTTTTTTTCTTTTCTTTTGCTTGACCAAAAGAAACAAAAGTCAAGAACAAAAGCCAACTCCAATTCTTTTCTCTCACAATGCCCTCGCAATAACACCGAAAAAATTGTAGTTCACACCGCTCGTTCACTCCTACCGCACACTTACCAATGTATGCACTAATTTATGAAACTCATCTCTACTAAAAAGGATAAATAAATCATAATTTTTTTATTCTTTGCTTTTTAGTAAATTTGATAAAATCATTATCATGAAACAGTTATTACTAATCCTATTACTATCATTGTTTTTATTTTCTTGTAAAAAAAATCAAGTTGGTGGTAGCATTACCGTTAAAGGCTTAGTATCGCACCACGGTGTAGCTATACCAAATGCCTACGTTTATATTAAATACAATACTTTGGAATTTCCCGGCGACGATGTGAGTATCTATAATTCTAACGTGCAAGCCGATGCTAATGGCAATTACAGCATTCCGTTTTATAAAGGAAGTTATTATTTATATGCTAAAGGCTTGGATTA
>JAYVDU010000207.1:0-15851 GCA_043749245.1 Bacteroidota bacterium
AAGCCCATTTCAAAGGCTTTAACACAGGTTGCTTCGTTTATACCGCCAAGAGCGATTAATTTAGTATTCGTTTTTTTATGAATTTCATTTAAATTAAATGTCTGGGCTTGATAATTGAGTTTTGAAATACTATCAAAAACTGGACTTAAAAATGCATAATCAAATTTGTCGGATAGTTGATTATAATCATCTATAGAATGAATGGAAGTTGATAGAATGACACCGTCTGCGTTATAGGTTTCAAGCGCATCTTCAATTAATTGCTTTCTACTCACTTCATTAAAATGTAAACGATTAATCCCAAAGCTTTTTGCCAAATAGTGATGGCTATGCAGTGCTATTTTTGAATAGTGAGTAGGGTTTATTTCTTGCAACAACAATACTAATTCTTGAGACGAACTTTCAGGCTTACGCAAATGAAAAACAGTCAAACCCTCATCAAACAATTGATTGATAAGGGATGCCTCTTTTGTAATAGGCGTAGGACTCGAAATAACAATTAACATTTATGTTTTTTATTTATTTTCTCGCAGATGAACACAGATTTTAAACGCTAAGTTTCGCAGATTGTAAAACAAAAATTCTGCGAGCCTCTTCGAATGAATCAGCGATTTCCTACGAGCAAAAACTATGAATAAATTTGACTTCCTTTTTGTTTAAATTCTTCTGATTTATCAAACATCCCATTAGCGGCGGATTCTCTAATCTCCTGTGTGATTTTCATTGAACAGAATTTTGGTCCGCACATGGAACAAAAGTGAGCTACTTTAGCTCCGTCAGCTGGTAATGTTTCATCATGAAATTCACGAGCGGTATCGGGGTCTAATGATAAATTAAATTGATCTTCCCATCTGAATTCAAAACGTGCTTTACTTAAGGCATTGTCTCTGTATTGCGCACCAACATGACCTTTCGCTAAATCAGCCGCATGAGCTGCTAATTTGTAAGTAATTACGCCGTCCTTCACATCTTTTTTATTTGGCAAACCTAAATGTTCTTTTGGAGTTACATAACATAACATCGCTGTTCCAAACCAACCAATCATCGCTGCTCCAATAGCAGAGGTAATATGATCGTAACCTGGTGCAATATCCGTTGTCAATGGGCCTAATGTATAAAAAGGTGCTTCATGACATTCTTTTAATTGTTTATCCATGTTTTCTTTAATCAAATTCATTGGTACGTGACCAGGTCCTTCAATCATGACTTGTATATCATGTTTCCAAGCAATTTTAGTTAACTCGCCTAAGGTTTCTAATTCTGCAAATTGTGCAGCATCATTCGCATCAGCAATAGAACCAGGACGTAAACCATCTCCTAATGAAAAGGCAACGTCGTATGCTTTCATAATTTCGCAAATTTCTTCAAAGTGTGTGTACAAGAAATTTTCTTTGTGATGAGATAAACACCATTTGGCCATAATAGAACCACCACGAGACACAATCCCTGTCATACGCTTAGCGGTTAAAGGAATGTAGCGTAATAATACACCAGCATGAATCGTGAAGTAAGACACACCTTGCTCTGCTTGTTCAATCAATGTATCTCTAAAAATTTCCCAAGTCAAATCTTCGGCTTTACCATTTACTTTTTCTAAGGCTTGGTAAATAGGAACAGTACCAATTGGCACTGGCGAATTACGAATAATCCACTCGCGTGTTTCGTGAATATTTTTACCAGTTGATAAATCCATGATCGTATCAGCCCCCCAGCGGCAAGCCCAAACAGACTTTTCTACTTCTTCTTCAATACTAGAAGTAACAGCACTATTACCAATATTAGCATTAATTTTTACTAAAAAATTACGACCAATAATCATAGGTTCACTTTCAGGGTGATTGATATTATTAGGAATAATTGCGCGTCCGGCAGCAATCTCATCACGCACAAACTCAGGAGTGATAAAGCCTTTAGGTAAGTTTGCACCAAAACTTTCTCCTACATGTTGCTGAGACAAGTTTTCGTACTGGCCGTTTAATTGTGTTTTTAATGTATCGTTACGTTGATTCTCGCGAATAGCAATGTATTCCATTTCTGGCGTAATAATACCTTTTTTTGCATAGTATAGTTGCGAAACGTTAGCACCTTTTTTAGCTCTTAATGGTTTTTTGATATGCTCAAAACGTAACATATCTAAGGATTTATCATCTCTTCTATCTTTACCAAAATCAGAGCTAACAGAATCTAATTGTTCTACATCATTTCTATCTAAAATCCATTGCTCTCTAATTCTTGGTAATCCTTTTTTGATATCAATTGTTAATGAATCATCTGTAAAAGCGCCACCAGTATCATATACCGTTACTGGAAAATTATGCTCTATTTTGCCATCAGACATTTTGGTTGGTGATAATATAATTTCGCGCATAGCTACTTTAATGTTATGGATTTTTCCATCAACATATATTTTTTTAGATCCTGAAATGGCTCCAGTTGAAATGGTTTGTTGTTTCCCTTCGACTCCGCTCTTGGTTGCAGGTGTTTTTTTTGATTGGCTCATGATGTTTTAGTGTTTAGTTATTTTTATTCTTCTCGCAGAGTATCGCTGATTTATTCGCAGAGGCTCGCAGAGTTTTTTTCTTTTTTTATCTGCGATAATCTGTATCTTTTATATGTGCATATCTGCCAGAAATTTATTGGAGTTTGTTACCCTCCTTGTGTTGCTTTAATGATTAAAATATGATCGTTTGATTTAATGATGTGATTTTTCCAACTTAATTTTGGAATAACAGTATCGTTTACAGCAACAGCCACACCTTTTTGTTTTTCTCCAAGTTGAGTATTAACAATAGTTTGCAGTGTCGAAGAATCGCTAACAGTATGCGTTTGGTTGTTGATTAAAATGTCCATTACTAATATATTTGTTGCTTTAGGAATGACGGAACACAAAGAGTCATTTCACTTTTCCCTTCGATTGTGCTAACAACATCAGGTTCAAAGGGTATTATCTCAGCTTATTAAGCACCCCTAAAGTTAGAGTAAAGATAACTAATAAATGGTTATGAATCCAACTCAGTGTTAAAAACAAATGAATACTAATTTTAGGTTAAAAATCTTATCTTTAGGGCCGTGGAGCACTCAAAATTACATATACAATCGTCTGATAATGCCGTTAAGGATTTGAAATTGAATTCCTTATTGGAAATGACTAAGGCCATTAACAATAATTTATCTACGGCTCAATTGTTAGATATTTACCAAGATATTTTAGAAAACAGATTAAAAGTTGGCAAGCTCGTATTGTTTAGTCATGATCAGGAATGGACTTGTATTTTAAGATATGGTGTTGATGGTTCCTATAATCATTTGGAATTTGAGCCTGAATTGCTTGATATTAAAGAGATTGAAAGCATCACGTTTTCTAAAGGTAATTTAAGTAAGCGTTTCGAAATTGTAGTTCCTGTTTATCATAAACAAACGCCTTTAGCATTTGTATTATTGGGTGATATCAACGAAGATAAAGTAGAAATGAGTTCGGCGATTAAGCATTTGCCGTTTATTCAAACATTAACGAATGTGATGATTGTTGCAATTGAAAACAAAAAACTATACAAATCATCTATACAAAAAGCAACCATACAAAAAGAATTGGAGTTGGCACAAGGCATGCAAAAAATGTTGTTTCCTTCGTCGTTGCCCAATACTGAAGAATTAGAAATGAATGCTTTGTATTTGCCTCATCAACAAGTGGGAGGCGATTATTACGATGTAATTTGGATCAATGAAGTAGAATGTGTGTTTTGTTTAGCAGACGTGTCTGGCAAGGGATTAGCAGCAGCGATGTTGATGAGTAATTTGCAGGCGGCGTTAAGAGTGCTTTTAAAATACACTCAAAACTTAACAGAAATAGTCATTGATATTAATCAATTAATATGCGACAATGCCAAAGCTGAAAAATTCATTTCTTTATTTATCGCTAAGTATAATACAGGTACACGTAAGTTATCATACATTAATGCCGGACATAATTCGCCGTTATTGTTTAGTAATTATCAAACCATTTCTTTAGATAAAGGTTGCACCTTATTAGGAATTATGAATCCCTTAATATCTTTAGAAACAGAAACCTTGTTAGTCCCTTTAAATTCAATACTTTTCGCGTATACAGATGGATTAACAGATACGGTTAATAATAGTGATGAAACCCTTTCTATAGAAGAAATAAAAAATACGGTGATAAAAAATAAACTTTCAAGCTGTGAATTTATTAATAAGGCGATGTTGTTTTACTTAGAAGAGTTTAAAGCAGAAATGCCTTTTGTGGATGATATCGCTATGCTTACTTGTAAGTTTAAGTAAGATTTGTAATCTATTTATAAATAAAAGCTTACTCAAACATTTATTCGAACGATAAGTGCTTTTGTCATATTAATATTGCCGAATTAATCGTAAGATTGAGTTGATTTAGCAGATAATTCCAACATCAATTGGTATTCTTGCGGAGAGAGATCGTTGTAATAGAAGTTAATAGGATTTACTTTTTCTCCGTTTTTGATAACTTCATAATGAACATGCGGCCCGGTACTTAAGCCCGTGCTTCCTACGTAACCAATCAAATCGCCACGTTTTACTTTTTTTCCGGGAGTAGTGGCAATCTTACTCATGTGTCCGTATAAGGTTTGATAACCAAAGCCATGATTGATCACCACATGATTGCCATAACCTTGCGCATTGGCATCTGCAACTTCTACAACGCCATCACCTGTTGCATAAATAGGTGTACCTTGCTCAGCGGTAAAATCCATACCGGGATGAAACTCTTGTGTTTTATAGATAGGGTGTGTTCGCCAGCCATAGCCACTAGGAGCGTGTTTTAAGTTTTTATTATTTAAAGGCATAATAGCGGGGATAGAGGCAATTAATTTTTCTTTACCCTTAGCCATTTTCACCACTTCATCAAACGATTTGGATTGTATATATAATTGTTTGGTAATTCTATCAAGTCGTTCCGTTGTTTCTTTCATCAACTGAGTATTACTATAGCCCTCTAAATCTTTGTACCGGTCACTGCCTCCAAAACCCGCATTACGAATAGAAGTGGGGATAGGGTCCGCTTCAAAAATAATACGATAAATATTGTCATCACGGTCTTGTAAATCATTTAAAACAATTTGCACCTGTTTCATTTTTTTGTTCAGCAGTTCATACTGTAACTTTACAACCTCTAATTCGCGATTTTGTTTTTTCTGTATAGGTGAGGGTAAAAATTTATTTGCTAAAAAAATGGTAATGACTGCAAATACAGTACCTGTAGCCAAATACGAAAGCACACGCAGAATAATTTCTTTATACGTTACTTTCGCTTTCTCGTAAGTCAGCGATTTGGTATTGAACCTATATTTTACTTTAGACATTTATATTTGTCTCATTTTTTTGTAAAACAAATATAAAAAAATAGCGTAAATAAGCAATGCCAATCAATAAGATAAGATTCCTTTATAAAATTATAATAAATGATTATAATAGAATTTAACGAAGGAAAAAAATGCTGATTAGTTATTATTTTAAACTTGCCTAACGAGCGGAACAAATTATTTTACAAGAAAAAGATGAATAGAACAAGAGCTTAGGATTGTCAAAATGTGAGCAAATTTGTGGTGAGTCGAGAATTCAAGGATTTAGCGTAGCGTGAAATCCATAGAATTCCGAGAGGAGCGTAGCGCATATTTTTGACTAGTCACGCCAAGGCGTGATTGTTTCTTTTTCATCTATGGAAAAAAGATAAAAAGAAAAATAGCTCACGTTTTTTTTGTAAAGAGAAATAAATTAAGCTTTATTAACAGTATATGTTCTATACTCTCCAGCTTGTAATCCATCTAATGATATCGTATCAATCCTCACTCGAATGAGTCGAGCAACTAAATAATCAAGCTTTTTACACATACGTCGAATTTGTTTATTTTTTCCTTCGGTTAAAATAATAGTAAATTCAAATTCTGATAATTGTTTAACTGCGCAAGGTTTGGTTTGACAAATAACAATGTCTAAGCCGCCACTCATAGCTTCTATAAAGGCCTGAGTAATGGGCTTGTTGACCGTAACCACATATTCTTTTTCCTTTTCTTTTATCGGACTTGAAAGACTTTGAATGTATTTTCCATCGTTAGACAGCAACAACAATCCTTCCGATTCTTTGTCTAAACGACCAGCATAGCCCAAATGCATATCGAATTTAAAAACGGTAGTTAAATTATCAGGTATACTTTCATTGTTCGTTGTTTCTATACCACGAGGCTTATACAGGGCAATATACGTGAAATGTGTTTTGGGTTTTAGTAACGTATCATCTAAAAAAATATCCCAAGTTTCATCAAACTCAATATTTTCAGTGATAATAGTTCCATTCACTTTTAGTTTACGCATGTCAATAGCTCTAATGGCTTCTTTGTTTGTGAAACCAAGGCTGTGAACCAAATAATATTTTATGTTTAATCTAAAACTCAAACTCTATTTTATAAACTTAGGCAATGTGTAACTACTCGGTCGATAACAAATAAATAGAACGCTGATAACGCTGATGATTATGATCAACGCATGTTAAAAAACTTATTTTATCATAAATTTATGATAAAAACAGATAAAAAATCATATTTAATCATAAGCTATCTGTGTCATCTGCATTCTATTCTAATACCTGAGTAGTAACCGCAATGTTATCTTTTTTTATTCACATAGCATAAAAATTGGGTACTTTCAGCGGAAATACTTAAGTTTGTTTGTCAAAAATTTTATATGGAAAAAGAATATTATGCCAATCCTACTGCAATTATTGATGACGGTTGTATTATAGGAAAAGGCACTAAAATATGGCATTTCAGTCATATTATGCCCAAGTGTATTTTAGGCGAAAATTGTAATATCGGTCAAAACGTAGTGATATCGCCAGAAGTGGTGTTAGGAAAAAATGTAAAGGTGCAAAATAATGTATCTATTTATACAGGTGTTATTTGTGGTGATGATGTTTTTTTAGGGCCATCGATGGTATTTACGAATGTTATTAATCCTCGAAGTGCTGTTAATCGCAAATCAGAATACGCCAAAACACATGTTGGAACCGGCGCGAGCATAGGAGCAAATGCTACTATAGTTTGTGGTCATGATATTGGAGAATATGCTTTTATTGGAGCTGGTGCTGTGGTAACCAAAACCGTTCCTGCTTATGCTCTGGTAATAGGCAATCCAGCTCGTCAAACAGCTTGGATGAGTGAATTTGGACACAAGTTAGAGTTTAACGAAAAAGGGTTAGCTACTTGTAAAGAAAGTGGACAGGTTTATGAATTGAAGAATCATGTTGTAAAGAGAATACAATGAAATTAGATAGAAATAGTTTTAAAGCGTATAACTTTAATACACAAGTTAAAGAAATAGATAATTATAAACGATATACTTTTTCTCAAAAAGTTGAAATATTTAATTATTTACAATCAGTATCTTATAATTTTAAATTAAATAATTATCCTAAGATGGATAAAATAGTTTTTTCGAGCCGTAAATTAAAATAGTTAAGGACAAAACCATGACAAAAATAAAATTTGCCGTCATAGGGCAAGGACATATAGGGAAACGTCACGCTGAAATGGTGCGTCGAAATCCTGATTGCGAACTGGTTGCTGTATGCGATGTTCAGGCTAAAGAAAAATTAGGATTAGAAAATTTACAAGAAAAATTTTATAGTTCGATTGATGAATTAATTAAAAATCATCCTGATATAGAAGTCATCAATGTTTGCACTCCAAATGGACTTCATGCCGAACATTCCTTAAAAGCATTAGATGCTAATATGAACGTGGTGGTTGAAAAGCCAATGGCATTAAGTAAAGCTGACTGCGAAAAAATTATTTACACAGCCTTGTCTCACAGTAAAACAGTGTTTTGTGTGATGCAAAATCGCTATTCTCCGCCAAGTGTATGGTTAAAAGAAATGATTTCCAATAAAACCTTAGGCGAAATATATATGGTGCAGTTAAACTGTTATTGGAATCGCGATGAACGCTATTACAAAGCTGGTGGCTGGAAAGGCACGCAGAACTTGGATGGTGGCACATTGTTTACTCAGTTTTCGCATTGGATAGATATTATGTATTGGTTGTTTGGAGATATTAAAAATATTCAAGCGAAGTTTGCCGATTTCAATCATCAACAATCTACAGCCTTTGAAGATAGTGGTTTTGTAAGTTTCGATTTTATAAATGGAGGAATGGGAAGTATTAATTACTCTACCGCTGTGTGGGATAAAAACCTCGAATCATCACTAACTATTGTTGGAAGTAAAGGAAGTATCAAAGTTGGCGGGCAATATATGGATCAAGTTGATATATGTAATATTAAAGATTATACCATGCCTGTTTTGGCCGAAACCAATCCAGCTAACGATTACGGAGCTTATAAAGGCTCTGCTAATAACCATCATAATGTCATAGAAAATGTAGTTGATACCATTAAAGGCAATAACAAAATTACAACCAATGCTTTAGAAGGATTAAAAGTAGTTGATATCATTGAGCGCATTTACGAATTGAGACCAAAACAGTTGTTGAAATAGAGAAGTGTTGAATTAATGAATTAAAAAAAGTTATTAAAAACTCAACAATTCTATACTTATAAAGCTCAAAAGTTAAAAATTAAATACCTCTGTAAACTAAACCTAAATAATTTAAATACTAACCAAATCTCCAACTCAATAATTAAAAATATGGGAATTTATAAAGACATCACTGATAAAAAAGCAACTGTAGCCGTTATAGGGCTTGGATACGTAGGATTACCAATAGCATTAGCTTTTGCTAAAAAAGTAAAAGTAATAGGATTTGACATCAATGATAAGCGTGTGGCAATGATGAATAAAGGCATTGATCCTAGTAACGAATTAACTAAAAAAGATTTCGAAAATTCAGATATTTCTTTTACACATAAATTAGAAGATTTGAAAAAAGCGAAATTTTTTATCATTGCAGTGCCTACACCAATTGATGAACATAATTTGCCAGATTTAAAACCTTTATTAGGTGCGTCAACTACGGTTGGTAAAGTACTTAAAAAAGGAGATTACGTGGTGTATGAATCAACCGTGTATCCTGGTTGTACCGAAGAAGATTGTATTCCGGTTTTAGAGCGAGAATCAGGATTGAAATTTGTAAAAGATTTTAAAGTTGGTTATTCGCCAGAGCGCATCAATCCAGGAGATAAAGAACATACCATTACCAAAATTTTAAAAATAGTTTCGGGTTGTGATAAAGAAAGTTTAGAAGAAATCGCTAAAACATACGAAATCATTGTTGAACCTGGAACTCATCGTGCATCAAGCATTAAGGTAGCAGAAGCTGCTAAGATTATTGAAAATACACAACGCGATGTAAATATTGCTTTGATGAATGAGTTATCAATTATCTTTTCTCGTTTAGGCATTAATACTTACGATGTATTAGAAGCCGCGGGTACTAAGTGGAATTTCTTAAAATTTTCCCCAGGCTTGGTTGGCGGACATTGCATAGGCGTTGATCCTTATTACTTAACATACAAAGCTGAAGAATTAGGCTATCACGCACGTGTGATCAATAGCGGGCGTTATGTAAATGATAGCATGGGCTTTTATGTTGCTAAAACTTGCGTGAAACGGATTATTGCAGCAGGCAAAAATATTTCTAAATCTAAAGTATTAATTATGGGTGCCACGTTTAAAGAAGATGTGAGTGATATCCGTAATAGCAAAGTAGCAGACATCGTTAAGGAATTAAAATCCTTTGGTGTAAAAGTTGAAATTGTAGATCCACAGGCCGATAGCGATGAACTAAAACATGAATATGGTTTTGGATTAAATAATTTAGCTAAAGGGTATGATGGAATTATTGTAGCGGTTAATCATAAAGAATACAAAACATTAGATGAAAAATATTTTAAATCTATTTCGTCTGCTAAAGGCGTTTTAGTTGATATTAAAGGGATGTACAGAGGTAAGATAAAAGATTTAACGTATTGGAGCCTCTAGGAAATTATAAATGCTAAATTTTAAATTTGAATCATTCAACATTTAAAATTTAGCATTCAACATTTAAAATTTTTAAATTGAATTATAAATTACATAGCCTCGATTCAGAACAACAGCTCCTATTGAACGATGGGAAAGTATTACCATTGATGGAAGAGTTTTATACCATTCAAGGTGAAGGATATAATACAGGAAAAGCTTCCTATTTTATTCGTGTTGGTGGATGCGATGTTGGTTGCCATTGGTGTGATGTGAAAGAAAGCTGGGATGCGAGTTTACATCCGTTAACTTCTACCGAAAAAATTATAGATAACGTATTAGCCAGTAAAACCTCTGCGGTTGTGGTTACTGGAGGAGAGCCTTTAATTTATAATTTAGAATATTTGACGGGGTTACTAAAAAAACATCATATTCAAACGTATATAGAAACATCAGGAGCTTATCCATTAACTGGTAATTGGGATTGGATTTGTTTATCGCCAAAAAAAACGATGTTGCCTAAAGAAGAGAATTATGCCTTTGCGCATGAACTAAAAATTATTGTATTTAATAAACATGATTTTTTGTGGGCCGAAGAACAAGCTAAAAAAGTAAATTCTAATTGCCATTTATACTTGCAACCTGAGTGGAGTAAGCGTGATGAAATTGTTCCGATGATTGTAGATTACGTCATGAAAAATCCTAAATGGATGGTTTCCTTGCAAACGCATAAGTATATGAATATTCCTTAATAAGGGTTGTGCTTGTTGCTGTTCGATTTTTTGTTAAGCAATAAAATTTACATTATTATTATTTTCCCATCTTCCATTTTGATAACGCGATATATTCGATTGTCAAATTGATTATTGTATGTTACAATTAATAAAGACTAATTTAAGTCCAAATTAATTGCTGGAAAATTTCAAATATAATTCCAATCTCGATTTATCTAAAATTGCTATAGCGCCATTTCCTAATGCGTTATTCATATTGTGGTACTTATAATAAAATCAAACTATCCATACAATATGTGAATCATGTAATTTGTTTATGAAATTGTGTAACGCTTAAGGTAGTTGCGGCGCCCATCTTTATTATTATAAAATAAATGTAAAAAATTAAAATTTAAATAATGAAAAATACTGTTTTTTTTATTAGTGTATACTTCGTATCAATTTCAGGATACACACAAACTAAAACTAAATTGCAATCGGATAGTTTACCTTCACCTTATGCCACAGAGTCATCCAGAAATTTTAGTAATGTAATAGGTTGGAAGGGAGAGACGCCAAAAGCACCAATAGGTTTTGTAGTTGAAAAGTATGCAGAAGGATTTGATAACCCTCGCTGGATGTATATCACACCAAATGGCGATGTACTTGTAGCAGAAACAAATTCCAATCACTCACTTTTAGAACAAATAGGTGGAACGATAATAGGCGCTAACAAATCGAATAACTTAAGTCACAGTGCCGATAGAATCACCTTGTTGCGTGATACCAATAAAGACGGAGTACCTGACCAAAAAGACACATTGATTACCGGTTTAAATCAACCATTTGGAATGTTAATTATTGGTAAGTGGTTATATGTTGGAAATACGAATGCTCTTGTGCGTTATCCCTATAAAGTTGGGCAGACAAAAATTACAGATCAAGCTGAAAAAATTATAGATCTTCCTGCAGGCGAGCATAACCGACATTGGACCAGAAATATTATTACCAATTCGGATAGTACAAAAATATATATAGGAGTTGGTTCGGGAACAAATGTCGGAGAAAAAGGGATTGCCAATGAATTATTACGCGCAGATATTTTAGAAATTAATTTGGATGGTTCAGATTTAAGAGTGTATGCTTCAGGGTTAAGAAATCCTGTAGGGATGGGGTGGGCGCCAGGCACTAAAACACTTTGGACTGTAGTGAATGAACGCGATGAGTTAGGTGATAATCTTGTTCCTGATTACCTCACTAGTGTTAAAAGAGGAGGTTTTTATGGATGGCCCTATAGTTATTATGGTCAACACATCGATCCTCGTGTAAAAGAAACAAAACCTGAATTGGTAAAAAAAAGTATAGTACCTGATGTTGATTTGGGTTCTCATACTGCTTCGTTGGGGTTGGCTTTTTATACTTTAAATGCGTTTCCTAAAAAATATCAAGGCGGTGTTTTTATTGCGCAACATGGTTCATGGAATCGTTCGGTGCTGGCAGGTTATAAAGTTATTTTTATTCCTTTTAAAAATGGTAAACCATCAGGTAAACCAGAAGATTTTTTAACTGGATTTATTGCCAACCTCGAAAAAAACGAAGTGCATGGAAGACCTGTTGGATTAACAGTAATGCCTGATGGTTCACTTTTAGTGGCAGATGATAAAACAAACATCATTTGGAGAGTTCGTGCTACTGATAAATAAATACCATGAAAAAAATAGGTAGCATATTTGCAATCATCATGTGTTGCGTTTATAATGTATTTGCCCAAAAAGATTCCGTCAAAAGTTTACCAGAAGTTATTGTAAGCGCCTATCCTTCAAAACCACTGTTATTGCACGTAACAGCCAGTGTATCCATTATTGAACAACAACAAATTCGTGATTACACTAATCAATCACTTGTACCTGTTATGAATTCGGTAGCTGGCATAAGAATGGAAGAGCGTTCACCAGGAAGTTATCGTTTATCTATCAGAGGCAGTTTATTGAGGTCTCCATTTGGTATTAGAAATATAAAAATTTATTTTGATGAATTTCCTTTGACAGATGCGGGAGGTAACACCTATCTAAATCTGCTTAATGCAAATGCAATTAATTCTATTCAAATAATTAAAGGACCTCAAGGTAGTATGTTTGGAGCAAATACTGGTGGCGTAATTCTACTTGGTTCCGAAAATAAATCAGACTCTTCATTAATCGTTGCAACCTTAAAAACTGGTTCTTATGGATTGTTTGATGAACAAATAAGTATTGATAAAAAATGGAAACGCTATTCCTTAAATATCAGTCAGTCGTATCAAAAATCAGATGGTTATAGACAAAACAGTGCCATGCAGCGAAATTATTTTCAAGCTATACAAAAATTGAATTATAAAAAAGGTAGTATTAAATTGTTAATGATTGGGTCACAACTTCATTATGAAACGCCTGGCGGACTAACGTTATCACAAGCTCAAGCAGATCCCCGACAGGCACGATTAGCAACCTCTTCGCTACCAGGAGCAATAGAACAAAAAGCTGGAATTTATAATTCAACTATTTATACAGGTATATCAAACGAATTTATTTTTTCATCCATTTTAAAACATGTGATTACCATATTTGGAAGTTACACTGATTTTAAAAATCCATTTATTACGAATTATGAAACAAGAAAAGAACAGAGTTTAGGACTAAGAACTTATATGGAATTAGGTATAAAAAAGCCTAATGTTGATTGGAAATGGGATGTTGGAGTTGAATGGCAACAAACAAAAAGTAGAATTACCAATTATAATAATAATTTAGGTAGTATAGGAACAACACAAACATCAGATGATCTTAATGCTTCACAAAACTTTATATTCAGTCAGTTTTCTATATTAATAAAGAGTCGATTTGAAATTGAAGCAGCATTGAGTTTGAATAATTATCAATACCGTTATAAAAATATATTTCCTAACGAAGAAAATTATTTTACTGCAAAAAAATTGGAGCCACAGTTAATGCCTAAAATTGGCGTTTCATATCGTATTATTAATAACGTGGTTTGGCGTGCGTCGGCCAGTAAAGGATATTCGCCACCAACGTTAGCAGAGTTGAGGCCATCTGATAATATTATATATAATGGGTTGCAATCTGAATACGGATGGAATTATGAAACAGGTTTTCGATTTAAAAGTTTAAATCAAAGATGGTACGCAGATGTTGCTGTATTTAAATTTGATTTACAACATGCAATCGTTAGAAGGGTAAATGATAAGGGTATTGAATATTTTATAAATGCAGGAAGTACAAACCAACTGGGTTTGGAATTTCAATTGTCAAGAGAACTCATTAAACACACCAATCATGGCTTTATAAGAGGATTAGATTTTCAAAATAGTTTTACCTATTATGATTTTACGTTTACCAATTATTCTAATAATTTAATTTCTTATTCAGGAAATAAATTAACGGGCGTTCCAAAGTTTGTGAATGTAAGCAGTTTGAAATTATTTTTTTTAAAAGGTGTTAATTTATTTATTTCTTATAATTATACCGACAAAACACCACTGAATGATGGGAATTCGGTGTATAGCTCTTCTTATCACTTATTTGGTTCCAAGGTGAGTTGGGAATACAAACATAAAAACGCGTATGGTTTTCAATTATTTGCTAGTGTTGAAAATATATTGAATAAATCATATAGTTTAGGGAATGATTTGAATGCATTTGGAAATCGATATTACAATCCCGCTTCAATAAGGACGTATTATTTTGGTATTCAACTGAAAATTTAAGCTTATCGCCAGATCTGATATAAAAATATCTTACTAAAAAATAGCCACGCCAATCATACACACATCGTCAATTTGTTCGTACTCTCTTTTCCAGTCTATATAAGCTTTATCAACAAGAATGAGTTGCTCGCTCATTGTATATTGTTGTATGGAAAGGAGTAATTCTTTGAGGGGTTTTGATTTTAATTTTTTTCCAAAGTTCCCACCAAATTGATCCGCAAAGCCATCAGTAAAGGAATACAAAGCATCTCCCTCTTGTAATTCCATTTCGTGTAAAGTGAAAGGAGTCATTTTTTCGTAATTTCCAATAGGTTGCTTGTCGGCTTTGATTTCAATTAAGTAGTGTGTATCCGTTGCATAAGTGTTATCGGATGTTGGATCTAATTTTCCTTTTCTAATAATCCATAAAGGGTTATTAGCGCCTGCGTATTGTAAGTTTGTTTTATTACCTGTTTGCATTAAACGCACCAACGAAATATCCATGCCGTCTTTTTGAGTCACCTCTCCTTGTTGTTTAAAGGCTTTGGTAACAATGTTTCTGACTTCGTTTAAAATTAAATCTGGTTGATGAATGTGTTTTTTATTTACCACTTCATTTAAGGCATTACAACAAATCACACTCATAATAGCTCCTGGTACACCATGACCTGTACAATCAGCGGCAGCAAATAGGCGAGAAGGGATATCAGAATCTAAAGCTGTGTACCAATAAAAATCGCCACTTACTATATCCTTTGGTTTGAATAATAAAAAAGCATTTTCAAAAAGTACATTAAATAGTTTTCTTTCTGGGAGATAGGCATCTTGTATACGTTTAGCGTAAGTGATGCTGTCAATGATTTCCCTACTTTTTTCTTCCAGTTCGTGATGCTGTATTGCGATTTTGTCAAAGGCATTTTTTAATTCTACGTGCTTCAAACGATGAATCTCTGCTTTTTTCTCAGCGTGTTCAACAGAAAAAGCGATTTGCTGATTTTTCAGCATATTCACTTTCTCGTTGCTTAATATATGTTGTTTTAGTTCATTGTATTTTTTGTAATGAACAAGTGCTAATGCTAAATTAGTATCGTTTTCATAGGCTTCTGCCAATAATTGATGCGCTTCAGATTCTAAAGAACTAATTTTTAAAGCTTTCGAAATTGCTAACGCTTCGTTTAAATACGTAATGCTTTCTGTTATGTTTGCTTGATTTAAATAGATTTTTCCTTTGCCTAATAAACACAGTAAATCAAATTGTTTTTCTTTATGTAGATTTGCCTGTTCGGCTTTTGTAAATAAATCTAACGATTGCTTCCATTCTTTTTGTTCCGAATATAAACTGGCAAGTCCAAGGTAGGTCCAAGGTATACCCGCTGTATCACCAATGGTTTGGCGTAACAACAAACTTTCTTCGTAATATGTTTTTGCTTCC
>JAYVDU010000208.1:0-5291 GCA_043749245.1 Bacteroidota bacterium
GTACAATAAAATTAAATCGGACGTGATGTTGAACACCAAACAATCGGACGTCGAAAAACAAGTGGAAGTTTTGGGTTTGCATTCATCGAATCAGCGGACGAAGAGGATTATAGTTAAGAATTGAATATCTTCAGTTCCGCCATGCAGCATTTCTTTTTATCATCACAATTTGGATAAAAAACCTATTAACTGCAACTCGATCCTCAAATCATTGTTGATTTATTTTTTTGATAAAAATCATATTAAAAAAACAAAAACTTCTTGATATATTTGCCGTTAAAATCAACAACATACATTTTGAACGCAAATATGATTTTCCTTTCCTACTTTGCCTCCTTTGAGAATAAACATTTAAACGGATAATTTATTTATCTCTATTTACTCAAATTGCATATTATTCGGTTGAAAAAGAATAAAAATTTCTCTTGAACTATTCAATAAATGCCCGATGCTTGACTCGTTACGCAAAGAACTTTTGAATTTAACTCTCAGTAATAATCTTCTTAAACTTAGAGAGTTTAAAGCTAAAGGTCTGACTATTACTGGTACTTCCTCCGAAGAGATTCTGCAAAAATTAATTTTAGAGTCAAAGAATTGTATATTTTTTTCAGAAAATTTAAATGGTTCTGCCCCTCGAAACGTTTTTACTATTAAAACAAATTATTCAGATAAAGAGTTAGATAAAAGGCTTTTAAATACTTATAAAGAAGCCAAGGAATTTATAGAAGAGAGGGGTGTTAATGCGTTATATATTTCTCTTGGAGTACTTAAATGGTATGAAGATGATAATAGCAATATAGAAATTTTATCTCCTCTTTTACTCATTCCAATACAAATTGAAAAAATCATTTACAAAGGAGAGACGAGTTTTGAATTAAAACAAACTGGAGAAACAGTTGAACCAAATTATACGCTTGAAAGGAAAATGGAGGTTGATTTTGGTATAAAATTACCAATTTTTGATGAAGAGCAATCAATTAGTGATTATTTCTACAACATTCAAAACTCATTAAAAAATAAAAACCGTTGGGAAATAGTTCCAAACGATATAAGGGTTAATCTTTTTTCTTTCTTAAAGCTAATGATGTATCATGATTTAGACGAAAATCGTTGGGACGAAAATAATAAGCCTACGGATAATTTTCTAATTAAAAACTTGTTAGACAATTTCGGAAATTTATTATTAGCTACAGAATCAAATTCTGCACAAGAGGAATTTAGTCTCGACAATTTAGCGGTTTCAGAGATTAACCATATTCTTGATGCAGACAGCTCACAAGCCGAAGCCATTGATAAGGTATTTAAGAATAAGTATTTAGTTATTAAAGGACCTCCAGGAACAGGTAAATCCCAAACTATAACTAACATTATTGCTTCTTGTATTCAGAAAGGTAAAACAGTTCTATTTGTATCAGAGAAATTGGCGGCATTAGAAGTCGTGAAAAACAGATTGGAAAAAACTGGATTAGGATCTGCATGCCTTGAATTACATAGCTATAAAGCTAATCGACGCGAAATTCTTGAAAGTGTTCGTCAAACCCTTGAGCAGAAAACTCAACAAAATGTTCGTGATAATGGAGAATTAGCCAGATTAAATGAATCACGTCTACAGCTAAATAATTATTTTTCTTCTCTTGTGGAACCAATAAGAGAAAGTGAAATCACACCTTTTCAGGCTATTGGCGAGATTTTAATAGCGAAACAAAGATTTCCAGATATTAGTTTTTTACCAACAGCAAATATAAAATGGACTTATTCTGATATTAAAAAAAGGGAGGAGAGCATTAAATCTGCTTGTGATTTCATAAAACAAAATGGGAAACTTACGAATTCGCTATTTTGGGGAAATGGAAGAGTCCAGATTGGAATATTAGAAGAGCAAGAGCTGAAAAATCAAGTCTCTGAAATAGTTGCCCTTCTACGACAGATTAATGAAAATTCAATAAGATTATCTGAAAAACTAAGAATTGAAAGCCCCAGTAATTTAAGAGGAGTTAGCCAAATTTTAACTACTACTCAATTACTTTTAGAAAATCCAGGAACGGATGGTATAAATACAGGCTTCAATGCAAATCTTATTACGAAAGATGAAATTATCGAGCTTTTCCAAATAGGAAACGAATTTCATCATTTGAAGACAACTTATGCTGATAAATTCATTGCAGATGCTCACAAGCAAAATTTTCATACAGTTAAACTTGCCTATGAAACAAAAGGCGAAAAATGGTATAGATTCATTCATAGTGATTTTCGACTTTCTCAAAAACAGCTTCTAAGTGTTTTAAAAATTAAACCGCCTTCGATAAGCGAGCAAGCTGAATTAGCAACAATATTGGTATATAAGGCTGAATTAGTTGAAAAAGCAAAAATATTAAATAGTGTTGCCAAAGACATTTTTATTGATGGTTCTAATTGGGATTTTGAAAATGATGTAAAATGGCTAAATAGAAGAAAAGGAGCAGAGTATATTTTTGAGATTCAAAATAAGTGGAACAAAGGACTAATTAATCATAAGATTTTAGATAAATTAGATATCCCAACTGGTTCTTTTTCTAGAGATGTCAAAGACCTGCATAAATTGATATTTGATTTTCAAAGTAAAACGGATGATTGGATTTCACGATTGGAGTTTGAGTTCCAATATAAATCTAAATTATTTGGACATGATGTGCCTATATTTCAGATAGAGCAACAACTTCTGACAATCTATAATAAGTTTGAATTATTAAATATTTCTTGCCAATGGAACGCACATAAAAAACGATTAGAGCAACTTGAATGTGATAAAGTTACACATGAATTGCTGCAATCAGAACCTTTAAACGCTGATAAAGTTTTAGATTCTTGGAAGTACTCAATGATGATGACACTCCTTAATGATGCGTTTACGAACCGCAGAGCGTTAGATACAACTCAGTTGAGCACTAAAGCTACTACTTTCAAGGAAACTGACAAATATCTAATAGAAAAACACAATCGCCAGAAAATAAAATATGAACATTTAGGTAGAATTCCCAGTATTAATACTGTCGGTGAACAAATGAGTATCTTGAGAAATGAAATAAATAAACAACGAAGGCACTTACCGTTAAGGAAGTTATTAGACCAAGCGGGAGAAATGATTGTTCAGATAAAACCAGTTTTTATGATGAGTCCTTTATCTGTTGCTCATTTTTTAAAACCAGACAGAATTAAGTTTGATTATGTTATTTTTGATGAGGCAAGCCAAGTTAAGCCTATTGAAGCTTTTGGTGCTTTGTTAAGAGGTAGTAATGCAGTTGTAGTTGGTGACGATAAACAATTACCACCGAGTGATTTTTTTAACCAAGTAGTCGATTTAGAAGAAATTGATGATGAGTCTGAATATTCAAATGTCTCTGACATGGAAAGTATTTTAGACTTATTTGTTACCAAAAATGCTAAACAAACCATGCTCCAATGGCACTACCGAAGTAAACATGAATCATTAATAGCAGTTTCAAATAAATACTTTTATGATGATAAACTTATTAATTTGCCAAGTGCTTTCCCTCAAAATGAAGATTTAGGATTACAGTTTAAACATTTACCTGATACAATTTATGCGACTCAAAAAAATGAAAAAGAGGCAGAATATATAATTAATTCTTTGAGAAATCATGCTCAATTGTTTCCAAGTCCAGATAGTTGTTCGATTGGAATTGTTGCTTTTAGTATTAGGCAAAAAGATTGTATTGAAAATCTGTTAATGAGAGTCCGCAAAGAAGACTCAGACTTTGATAAATATATGAGTTCGGCAGAAAAAGCTAAAGAACCATTTTTTATTAAAAACCTTGAAAATGTCCAAGGAGATGAAAGAGATGTAATTTTTGTAAGTATTTGTTATGGTCGCACAATAGAAGGTAAATTAAATAAAAACTTTGGTCCCGTTAATCGAGTAGGTGGAGAACGAAGATTAAACGTGTTATTTACACGAGCAAGACTTAAATGCGTGCTGTTCTCAAATTTTACTGCGAGTGATTTACAAATTTCAGATACTGATGCAAACGGGTTAAAGATTTTTAAAGCATTTTTAGATTATGCTCAAAATAGAAATTTTAATGTAAATATCTTTACTAATAAACCAACAGATTCACCATTTGAAGACTGTGTAAAAGCTGCTCTTGAAAGAGCCGGTTACGAAGTTCATACTCAAATTGGTTCCGTAGGATATTTTATAGATTTAGCTGTACCTCATCCTGAACAAAAGGGACGATACTTACTGGGTATTGAGTGTGACGGAGCAACTTACCATAGTTCTCGCTCTGCCAGAGAACGCGATAGATTAAGACAGGGCGTTTTAGAAGGATTGGGCTGGGAAATTTATCGTATTTGGAGTACTGATTGGTTTAGAAACCCTTCAATCGAATTGAAAAAATTAGTTGACCATATTGTAGTTTTGAAAAGCGGGTTTACCAAACCAATAAGCGATAAAGCCGAGGAAAGTGAACCTATCTTGGAACAATTGCCTGATAATAGCAACCAATGGAAAGATAAATATCAGCAACCAAAAATAGATTTGGTAGAAATTAATCAAGAATTACATCAAGTAGAAGACTATAAACTCATTAAAATAGTCTCTGAATTTTTAAAAGTCGAATCTCCTGCTCATGAAGATTACATAAAAACTATAATTACTCAACAACTTGGAATTAATCGAATTGGCACTCGTATCGAAGCTAAATTTTATAAAGTCTTCTCTTTAGGAGAGAAGAATGGAGAGTGGATAAAACGAGAGGGTTTTATTTGGCGAACTAATCAAAAAATTGAAAAAGCCAGAGATAGAAGCTATTTACCAGAAAAATATCGACAAATTGAATGGATTTCACCGGAAGAAATACAATTTACATTAAAAAATATAGTTGAAGAAGGGCGGTCTATAGACAGAGTTGAACTAATGAAGGAAACTTTAAAAATTCTTACTGGAGGAGCACGTTTAACGCAAGGCATTGAATATGTAATTGCTAAGGAAGTTGATAATTTAATTTTAGCACAAACTTTTATTTTAAACGAAAATATTATTAGGTTAAAAAAATAAAGGTGGAAATAAAGAAAAATTTAAAAAACCATTTGCAAATAATAAAAATGGACAATTCTAAACTTACCGCATCCCTACAGGATATTGACTTTTTACTGCAAAAGTTCTAATGGCAGATTGAACATTTGAGGGTTTAACATCGCCAGTAGCGAGTTGTAGAACTTCTTTTTGCAATTGTAATTTGGATAAAAAATCTATAAATTGTAACTCTGCTACATTCGATTCAAATTCATGG
>JAYVDU010000209.1:0-1500 GCA_043749245.1 Bacteroidota bacterium
GGACTCTCTTACAAATGACAGGCTTAGACAACTAGGTATTGATTTTGTTCAGGAGCATGTTGACTCAGTTAAAACTAATTTCAAGACCTATAGAGAACTCAACAATTTAATCGGACATAACTGGCTTAATAAATTAAAAGACATCTTATATTCGACATCTTTAGGTAAAAAGTTTTATATCGACAATAACAAAAAATTTGTTTCCAATCAAAATGAAATCACATTTTATTCAATCGGTCTTATGAAAACTCGTAAATATCATTATTACATCGGAATGCCTGACGCAGGAACATTTTATGCAGAGAAAATTAAATATGACAAAAATGGAAATGAAATTAGTATAAGCAAAAAGAAAAAAGCTTTTAATGGTTTTGAATAAAACCAGCTGCTAACACACGGTTTATTCTATTTGGGCATTCGGCTTCGGCATTTGCAAAAGCAGTCGCTCCCGCGAAAGACGTTTATTTTTGCTTTGCAAATGTCTAATAAAATTATAGCTTTGTTAGTAATATTTCGGTAGAAACGGTTTCAAATCCCCAAACAGAAATAAACCGCGAAAACGTTATAACTAAGCCGCTGGACGAAAATAAATCTTACTGCAACAACTATGACATCAGAACAATTTAATATTTTTTGGACTGCCAATTATCCCGCGACAATTCCTTTATCTTATTGCTTTAGACACGATAATGAAGACCGTTGGTTTAGAATACATAGTTTACCAGAATCTAAACGCTATGCAGAAAATGATGAAGACTGGGGTATATTGCTAACTAGACAAAACAATATTATTAAAGACTTACTTGGTGACAGTTCTAAATTGTATGCTGTGACAGGAGAATTTGATTTTGATGGCAGTAATGAAACACCAATGTTTCTTAGCAATGATTTGTTTGCAGACCTTAAATTTAATAGCCTTGACACAATTGACTTGCATAAAATTAGTCCCGACGAATATGAGAGTGGAACAATTTATCGACTTTATCTTGCAGAACTAAACTGGAAAGAAAATAAGTATGACAATATTTTAAAATCAATTGCAAATGGCGAAATAAGAGTATTCTTTATTAGCGTTGACAAAAAATGTTTAATTGCACCATATGACGGCGGTGTAGACTTTTTGTTGGAAACTAATAAAATTAAAGACGTTTATAAAACAAAATACAAAGACTGGTTATCTGAAAGAGAAGACGGAGCGTAAAACTGTGTGCACCGGCCTAAGTTATAACAGCACCTAAAAAAAATGCGGGCAGAAGTATAAGTTTTTTGCCTACAATTGGTCGCTTCGCGAAAGTTTGTTATTTTTATGTAGGCAAAAAAGAGTACAGTATTTCGGCAACTAATGAACTTTTGTATGTTTAGAAAGTTTTCGGTTTCAAATCCCGCACTTCTTTTAGCTCCCAAACGTTACCTGCAATACTTGAAAAATGACAGAATACAAAGTAATTATTCCAGACGAACACTACTCAATCCTGAATTTTAATCAAGAGAATTTACCAG
>JAYVDU010000210.1:0-5283 GCA_043749245.1 Bacteroidota bacterium
TCTTCAGCAAATTTAACTGATTCATCCACTAATGCTTTTATTTTTTCATCTATCACTTCAATACCGGCATCGTCTATCCATTTATTAGCAATTAATGTTTCTAATACTTTTTGTATAGGATCTTGTGTTTGGTATTCTTTTACTTCGTCCTTAGTACGGTATGTTTGTGCATCACTCATGGAGTGTCCTTTATAACGATACGTTTTCATTTCTAAAAACGTTGGACCATCACCTCTGCGAGCTCTAGCCACAGCTTCTTCCATGGCTTCATGCACGGCTTCAACCGTTAAGCCATCCACAGGTTTACTTGGCATATCATAAGCTAATCCTAATTTCCATAATTCATGAACGTTACTGGTACGTTCTACAGATGTTCCCATAGCATACATGTTATTCTCCACAATAAATACCACTGGTAATTTCCATGTCATAGCCATGTTAAATGCTTCGTGTAACGCACCTTGTCGAACAGCGCCATCGCCCATAGAGCAAACAGTCACATAATCAGTGCCTTGATATTTATCAGCAAATGCAAGCCCGGCACCTAAAGGAATTTGCCCACCAACTATGCCGTGACCACCAACAAAGTTATGTTCCTTACTAAAAATATGCATACTACCACCTTTACCTTTACAGCAACCCGTAATTTTAGCATACATTTCGGCCATAATATATTTTGGATGCATCCCTAAGCCAATGCCATGTGCATGGCAACGGTAGGCCGTAATATGTTTGTCTTCTTTTTTAGTAGCGCTTACAGTGCCCGCCACAATGGCTTCTTGACCTATATATAAATGACAGAAGCCTTTTATTTTTTGTTGAACATATACTTGTCCGGTTTTTTCTTCGAACTTACGCATCAATAACATTGATTCGTACCATTTTAAATATTGTTCTTTGGTGAACTTCGATTTTTTATCTGAACTCTTAGCCATAATAGGTTAAATATTAACGTTACAAAAATAGCAGAATTTGATTAATATCAATAAAATAAAGGGATTTGAATTTTAGCAAAACCAGTCAATTCATTTTTTGTGAAAATCTTAATCTTTTGATGGTAAATACTTGGCATTGAACATCAATGGCAGTAGGTTTTCAATGCTTTCAGAAACATAGACCTCGCCCGTTTCTCCACACATGATAATACGGATTTTTTGTCCGTAACGATTTTCGTATTCAGAAATGGTTTGTCTGCAACCGCCGCAAGGCGATAATGGCACATTAATGATGTTGTTTTTTGATTTACAAGTCACGGCGATGGCTTTTACAGCAATGTCGGGATATATTGCTCCTGCATGATAAATAGCAACGCGTTCGGCACATAATCCGCTAGGGTAAGCCGCATTTTCTTGATTATTACCCAAAATGATTTTACCATTTTCGAGTAATACAGCTGCGCCTACATAAAAATTGGAATACGGTGCGTAAGCCGATTCTACTGCTTTTTGAGCGGCTTGTAATAATTCTAAATCCTGTTGTTCTAAATCAGATGCAGATTTATAAACTTCAAATTCAGTTGAAATCGTGAATCGAGAGGGCGATATTTTAGTCATAATTTATACAGGAAAGATACTCATTTAATTGATTTGTAATTAGAGTCTGCTCAGTAACTAAAAAATTGAGTAATATCAATACTTTTAAGATGTTTTCTACAAATCATCTGCAAGGTAAATAGTTGAAAAACTTTAGTAAATACGTTATATTACTCTGTATTAAAATTATGTTTACTGAGCCTGCCGAAATAATGCATACGTTGGTAAAGGTGCGGAAGGCTTTGCTAAATCGGTGTGAAATCCTTGTTTTTCCGGCGCAGCTGAAGCGTGGTATGTGCGAGGAAAAATGGATTTGGCAATTTAGCTTGATTTTTTGCTTCTTTTTGATCAGGCAAAAAGAAGGTTAAAAAGATGACTGAGTTTATGAGGAACCCCTAATTATACTTTACGATTGGGGTTATCGCTCAAAAAACTCTTCCAGCCCGAGTAAGATTTTTTTTCGGAAGCATGCCCTTTGCCTTGAAAATAATGGCATACAGCAGCTCCCAACGCATCGGTTGCATCTAAATACTTGTCGTTATGTTTAAAGTTCAATAAATTTTCGAGCATTGCTGCTACTTGTTCTTTACTGGCATTACCGTTACCTGTGATACTCATTTTTATTTTTTTCGGAGAGTATTCTACAAAGGGCATTTGCTTTGATAAGGCTGCGGCAATTGCCACGCCTTGAGCTCTTCCAAGCTTTAACATAGATTGTACGTTTTTACCAAAAAACGGCGCTTCAATTGCTAATTCATCCGGCTTATATTCTTCTATTAATTCAACAACACGTTCAAATATTTTTTGTAAACGTAAGCCATGATCTTCGAACTTATCTAATTTAATAACCCCTAATGTAATTAAGGATAACTTATTATTTTGTATATGAACCAAGCCATATCCCATTACTACGGTGCCTGGGTCAATGCCTAATATTATTCTATCATTAATTACCATTGATGTGTAAATTTAATTGTTTATTTTTAGGCAAAGCCTGTTAGCGATTGATAAAGCATAAAAAGATATTAGCATTTGGTATTAAATTACTCATTGGAGTCATTAGTTTTTGGATTATTTATAGTCGTTTGAGTCATATCCCTCACTTGAAACAACAGTTTTTGCAGTGGTTAGCGGAGCCTACTATGTATGTTGTATTTATTGTTGTATTATTTTTAATGCCGATTAATTGGGGAATCGAAAGCTATAAATGGAAATTGATAACAACCCAAATCGAATCTATTTCATATATCACCTCCGTAAAAGCAGTATTAACCGGTGTTTGCATTGGTAATGTAGCGCCAGGAAGAGCAATGGAATTTTTAGCAAAAATATATTATTTTAAGCCTCATAACAGACCCAGTGTAACGATATTGCATTTTATTAATGGAATGTTTCAAATGCTTATCACACTATCAATGGGGCTTATAGCGATATCTTATAAGCTTAATGAGAGTAGTCAAACAACGGGAATGATTTATGTAGCTTTAATAGCGGGCGCGTGCATGGTATTGTTCTTTTGCTGGGCTATTTTTAATGCATCTTATATTCAACGAAAGTTGCGATTTATAAAATGGTTTAAAGGTATTGGAAACACTGATGATTTAAGGTTTACAAAGAAAATTGTTTTTACCTTGATTTCACTATCTATTCTTAGATATGCTGTTTTTACAACTCAATTTTATATTATATATCATGCATTATCGCCTCAATCATTGCCGTTTCAAGTGTTCTTAAGCATAGCAGCATATTTTACAATAACAAGTATTATCCCTATGATTAGCTTTATTGAACCAGCTATTAGAGCCGCTATTGCTATTTTGGTTTTTAATTCGGCAACCGACAATGAAGCTAGCGTAGTGCTTGCATCAACATTAGTATGGATTGTAAATGTAGTAGTGCCAAGTGCTCTTGGATATACCATTATTTTAAAAGAAAAAATTAATTTTAAAACGGAACGTGCTCATTGAGTTATACATATTTGCGGTTGCTATTATTGCTTATGGTTTATTTACAACCCTCGCTGTTATTGGGTTTAATAAGCTTAGTCGAGAACTGCCTTCTGCTGATGTAAACTTAAATCCTACGTTTATTTCCATCGTATTATCGGCACGGAATGAGTCTGAAACTATTGAAAGATGTTTGGAACAAATTATCAAACAACAATTTCCTACCACTCATTTTGAAGTAATCATCGTTGATGATGCCTCCGAAGATGATACGTATCAGATTGCTAACACGGTTTTAGAAAAATCATCTTTGCAGTATCAAATCATTAGAGAGTCGGTCCACAAAGGCAAAAAAAAGAATATAGCTAAAGCAATCGCTTTGGCAAAGGGTGCTATCATTGTCACAACGGATGCTGATGTGGTTTTTAGATTCAATAACTGGTTAAGCACAATTTCAAATTACTTTGAAATTCATAAACCAGCAATGTTAGTGATGCCAATTGATTTTGAAACGGAATCAGGCTTGTTGCCAACGTTTCAAATTATTGAAAATATTGCATTAACAGCTATTACCGCTGGTTATGTTGGTATACATAAGCCGTTTATGTGCAATGGCGCTAATTTGGCATTTAAAAAATCAGCTTATGAATTGGTCAATGGCTATCAGTCTCATTTGAATGTATCATCAGGCGAAGATATGTTTTTAATGGAGGCTATAAAAAAGGTTAACCCATCAGGTATTCATTATATATTATCCAGAGCGTTAATTGTAAAAACCAACGCACAAACAAATTTCAAGGATTTCTTCAATCAACGCATCCGATGGGCTTATAAAGCCAAGTATAATTCTAATCTTTTGAATTTAAGTGCAGGTTTTATGGTGATGATGGCAAACCTATTAATACTTGCTTTTTTTATGTCAATCATAAACAAATCAGTTATTATGCCTTATTTGTCGATTTTTGTGCTGTCAAAGTTTGTTTTTGATTTTTTGTTGCTATTTTTAGCTTCTGATTATTTAGGTAGATTGAAGTATGTAAGTTGGATGATTCCGTTTCAGTGTATATATTGGATATATGCTCTGGTAATTGGAGTTTGTTCTCTATTTATAAAGCCCTATTGGAAGAATAAAAAAATAAATTAAGTGTTTTCTAAAAAGAAAAAATATATAGATTTTACCTCGCAATCGCTTACTAAGCAAACGTGGATCCGCTTTAAGCGCGATAAACTAGCTATGTTTGGTTTGTGTTTAATTATATTTGCAACCACTATTTCTATATTAGGATATTTAATTACGCCCGATTCTTCACCATTTGCAAACGATCAAAAACCCGAATTACATATTAAAAAACCAGGCTTTAAAGCTCAGTTACTCTTAGTTAAGAAAAACGAAGCGCCACATAGTAAAAACATATTCAATACAATGGTGTTTGGTGTTATTAGTGATTACTCAAAAATTCCATTTTATTCATATTCATTTAAAGGATTCGATATTATTGTTGAAGAATACACGGGGAATGAACCTAATAATAATGGCGCTAAAGTAGCCTATAACTTAGCGGATGTGGTTTACGATGCTAATAATAATTATCCGATTATTAATGATTCTATCACCAATCAAATCGAATTTTATCAGTTAAGTTCAGGATCTAAATTAAAATTAAAAGTCGCTGATTTACAAAATGAAATCATTAAAAATAATATAGAAACAAAAACATTTGCTTTAGGGACAGATCTTGCAGGACGTGATTTACTAAGTCGTTTGATGATTGGTACACGTATTTCATTATCAGTTGGATTTATTT
>JAYVDU010000211.1:0-15796 GCA_043749245.1 Bacteroidota bacterium
GGAGTAAGAGTTTAATACTCTGCTTTTACTCAATATTAAGGTGTTTCTATATTTTTAGTGGATTCGATGTTAAATATCTATTTGATTTATGAACTTGTCTTAAAATTAGTTTTTCATTGTTTTTTGTAACCAATAATTTTTTATGTGGATTTAATAATTGAAATCTTAATTTGTACATTCTTATTATGGCTAATATTTTCAAATATTCCATTTTAAACGATTTTTTCTGATTCAAATTATAGAAGTTCTCTCCTATAAAAACAGGTTTATTTTTACGCCATTTTGTTATTTGCCAAGGCTTTAATAAATATGACAACTCTACGGGAACAGAATTATTTAATGCGTCCTGTACAAAAAACGTGGTCGGAAACTTTGCCCTTTTCTATACTGTTTATTTATAAAAATTTGTGTAATTTCGTCATAATTACTTTAAAGAAAAAAAATGACATTATTCCATAGTTTTCGGCTATGCATATATCAGAGCTTTTAAAGCTAGAGAAACCTACAAAATCTCTTAAATTAGTATAATCATGCAACTATTATTAAATGTGAAAGACAATAATAAAGCTACTTTGTTATTGAAGTTTTTAAAAAGTCTTAATTACGTAAGTAGTGTTAAGCAAGTGGACGATGAACAAGACTTTGAAGTGCCTGAATGGCACAAGAAAATTGTATTAGATAGAATTAAAACGGCAACTCCTGAAAGCTTTATCCCTTGGAAAGAGGCTAAAAAACAATTAAAGCATAAAAAATAATGTTTACTGTTTTAATTGAACAGCGAGCTGCCTATGATATTCAAGAGAGTATTGATTATTACGATGAAAAACAAATTGGTTTAGGACTTAAGTTTAAAAATGCTATTGATAAGGAGTTTATAGCGATGGAGCAAAATCCTTTTTATCAAATTAGATATGGTAATGTAAGATGTAGGCTTGTTAAAAAATTTCCGTATCTCATCCATTTTAATGTTAATGAACTTAATAAATGTGTGAGTGTGTTTGCCGTTATTAATACTAGTAAAGACCCAAATACTAATTGGATTAAATAATGTGGAGTGGTTAAGTCATTTTAAATCACGAAAAAAAAAAGAACCTTAGTTTATATTACATCACGTCGCCACGTCCGCGACAACGGGAGTAAGAGTTTAATACTCTGCTTTTACTCAATATTAATTTATTGTAAAATCTCACCCCAAAATCCATCTAACTTACATTTAGGCTTTGTAGTATCATCCAAGTAACTTACATTTGCCGAATGGAAAACAAATACCAAGATTTAATTGAACAAACCTTCGATTTTCCTCAAGAATCGTTTGAAGTTAAAGACAATGAATTATATTTTAATGATATCCCCTTAATGGATGTCATTAAACAATACGGAACACCACTTAAAATTACTTACTTACCTAAAATTACTTCTCAAATTCAAAAAGCCAAACGCATGTTTAATGTGGCTATGGCTAAGGCCGATTATAAAGCAAAGTACGTGTATTGCTATTGCACCAAAAGCTCTCATTTTTCATTTGTATTAGACGAAGTTCTCAAAAATGACGTGCACATTGAAACATCTTCTGCTTATGACATACAAATATTAAAGGAGCAGTTTAAAAAGAAAAAACTAACCAAGGAAACTTTTATCATTTGTAACGGATATAAAAAAACAAATTATAAGCAATATATCTCCGATATGCTTAACGATGGCTTTAATGTAATACCTGTTTTAGATCATTTAGATGAGTTTGACTTCTATAAGAAGAATGTAAAAGTACCTAAAACCAAACTCGGAATCAGAATAAGTACAGAAGAAGAACCCTCATTTGCCTTCTATTCATCCCGACTTGGAGTACGTTACACGGATATCATTAGCCTATATAAAGAGAAGATACAACACAATCCAAAGTTCGAACTAAAGCTGTTACATTTCTTTATTAATAATGGAATTAAGGATACTATTTATTACTGGACAGAATTAAACAAGTGCCTTAACATATATTTAGAACTTAAAAAAATATGCCCAACCCTTGATTCTCTTAATATTGGTGGAGGTATGCCTATTCGTACGTCGTTGAGTTTTGATTATAGCTATGAATATATGGTTGAAGAAATTGTGTCTCAAATTAAAACGTTTTGTACCCAACATGAGATAGATGAACCTAACATTTTTACTGAATTTGGCTCGTTTACTGTGGCTGAAAGCGGTGCTACTTTATACTCTATTATAGACCAAAAGCAGCAAAACGACCGAGAGCAATGGTATATGATTGATAGTTCGTTTATAACCACACTGCCAGATACCTGGGGAATTAATCAGCGGTTTATATTATTAGCCGTTAATAATTGGGATAAGCAGTATGTACCCGTCAATTTGGGTGGCTTAACTTGCGATAGCATGGATTATTATAACAGTGAGGCTCATACGAACCAGGTGTTTTTACCAAAAGTACAAAAAACAGATAAGCAACCTTTGTATGTCGGCTTTTTCCATACTGGGGCTTATCAGGAAGCATTAAGTGGTTATGGGGGAACCCAGCACTGTTTGGTTCCTGCACCAAAACATGTGTTGATAGATAAGGATGAAGACGGTAAAATTACTACTAAACTTTTTGCAAAAGAACAGAGTTATAAATCGATGTTGAAAATTTTAGGTTATTAATTTGTTAGTTTAAATCTAAATAGTAACTTTCCATTTTAATACACCCTATTTTTGAAATTAAAACGGTCAATATTTTTCTCATTACTATCCTTTAGTTTGATTTGTTTTTCATGTGGAGGTTCGCGTAGGTCCGAAAACTCTATTAACGAAGGAGTAATCGAATATAAAGCAAATGTGATTAATGAGCATCATCCTTTAGCAAGTTTTGCCCCCTCTACAGCCACTGTAAAAATAAAAAATGATAAGTGGATTTTGGAAATGAGTACGATGGGTATTTTCAATATTTATTTCAGTTGCAATTTAGAAAACAAGACGTTAGCTCAAATGATTAAGTACATGGACATTAAAAATGCCTGTGTAGAAACCGATTCAATGCTTATAGAAGAGAATAATAAGTATAAATTAACATTTAAGGAAACGAATGAAACTAAATTGATTGCTGGTTACAAATGCAAAAAAGTAATTGCTACTAAGGTTTCTGACCCCTCGGTGGTGTTTGATGTATATTATACACCAGATATTGGTCCCGAAAACTCTAATGCATTAACTCCATACAAGGAATTAAAGGGAATGCCTTTAGATTATCGTGTTTTGAGATTAGGCTTAGAAATGCATTTTATAGCTACTTGTGTAAAAAGTGAAGAAATAAAAGACACAGAATTTGATGTACCTTCTTATTATAAAATTTTAACTCGCCAAGAGTTTGATAAAGAATTTAATCGCTTATTTGCCGATTTTTTCTAAAAATAACCATTTAGCATATTTTAGTAGTTCACTTTTAATAAATTGTTAATTTGGCATGCCAATTGAAAATGGTAAACCGAAAAAAATTAAAAACTAAAACCCATGAAAAAATTATTCTCTACAGTAGCTGTTGTTGCGTTATCAGCCTTATCGTTAAATGCACAAGTAAAAGAAGGATCAGTTACTTATACAATGAAAATAGAAGGCTTACCTCCCGAGCAAGCAGCTATGATGGGAGATATGGAAACGAAGGTGACGTTTAAAAATGACAAAGTGCTAACAGATATGTCTTCAATGATGGGCTCTCAGATTTTTTATATGGACTCAAAAGGAACGTTAATGTTAATTGACCAAATGGGCAATAAAATTGCTGTGAAACAAACAAAAGAAGAAATAGAGAAAGCTGCCGCAAAAGAAAAAGATAAACCAGCTGATCCAAAAATTGAATACACCACCGAAACTAAAATGATTGCTGGCTATGAATGCAAAAAAGCAATTGTAACAACTATTAAAAAAGATAAAACAGAAGATAAAGTGGATATTTGGTATTCCGAAAAATTTGATAATCCAAATAAAGAAGGCAAAGGTCGCGGACAATCTATTATGAAGGGCTTAAAAGGAATGGCTTTTGAATATTCTGGTGGTAGCGGCGGAATGAAATTTAAAATGGTTGCTAAAGAAGTGTCTATAGAACCAGTTGCCGATTCAAAATTTGAGTTATCAACGGAAGGTTATAAAATGATGACGATGGATGAAATGAAGGCTATGCAAGGAGGAAGATAATTTATTTTTGTTAATGATAAAACGTCCGAAAAATTAATCTTTTCGGACGTTTTTAGTTTATACTAATTCATTTGTATTCAAATTCTAAATCAAGTTATAATTTTGGAGTCCAATATACTTTTTCATCTTCATCTCACGTTAGGGACGTGATTAAAAATAGTTCCGCAGCCCAGGCTATGCAACGATTTTTATAAATCATTTTGACAAATAATAATTTCGTTTCTATGGTGTATTTTAGAAAGAAAATTGATATTAACTTTAGGTTTTGTTGCTAAAATATTCGTATTAAAATTGAAACTCCATAAAAAACTATTATTTTTACCACAAATAATAACTAAATAATGAAACGTCTATTTTTTTTAATCTCAATAATAAGTATAGCCTCTGTTGGTATGTCGTGTAAAGCCAAAAAAGAAACAACTACTTCAACATCTACTCAAACAGTGGAAGCTCAAACAGAAAAATTTCGTTTAGTCGTTTCATTTATAAGTAAAGGTGCCGGACCCGATAATACGAAAAGCGCAGCGCTTTTAGTTTATATAGGCACTCATCCTAAAAAACCAACCTATACGGTTGCGCATTGGGGTAGAGAAGGAGAAGCTGACTATTGTTTACATTTAACAGAGTTATCAAAATCAGAACAAGTTGATTTTGTTGCTAATGTAAATAAAATGATGGCAGGAAGCGATATGGTATTTGTAAAAGAAAATGCTGAATCAGCACACGCAAGAAAATAAATAGCTTAAATAAATTAAGAGCCTGTTTAAATTTATATTGTAATAATTGTTACAACGTATTTTTGATCGAAAAGAGGCAAATTTTGCAGAGATAGTTGACTACTATCTCGAAAAATTTAACGAATTTGCAGACAAAAAGACGTATAACAAAATTATTAGATAAATTTTAAATAGACTCTAAGTATAAACTCCATTGGTGATTGAACCGATGGAGTTTTTTATTAAAATGGAATGAATAGTAAACAGATAAAAACTATACATTTGTCTTTTATACTTTAAAAATGAAATCCATTCAATTAAATTTTCAAAATAGAAATGCTTTAATAACTTTTGGTTGTTTTACGCTTATTTTTATAACGTATATCACTGGTTTTTGGAATGATTTAATTGACTTTGATGCGCCTCAATATGCTAACATGTCGAAAGATATGTTCTTTACCAAAAGCTATTTGCAAGTGTATGATAGAGGAAACGATTACTTAGATAAGCCACCCTTATTATTTTGGACATCCGTATTAAGTTATCACATTTTTGGCATTAATGATTTTGCCTATAGATTGCCATCTTTTTTAGTTTCCATCTTAGGCTTATATTCTTTATACCGTTTCACCTTATTATATTACAGCAAAAAAGTAGCTGTATATGCCGCATTAATTGCAGCGTCTAGTCAAGCTTATTTTTTAATGCTTCATGATGTTAGGACAGATACGCTTTTAACAGGTTTTATTATGTTTACGATGTGGCAAATAGCCACGTTCAACCAAACAGGAAAATTAAAGCATATTGTATTAGGGGCAATCGGAATTGGGTTTGCTATGCTAAGTAAAGGTCCTATAGGATTGATGCTTCCGGTAATTGCTTTCGGTAGTGATTTTATTTACAAACGCAATTGGAAAGCATTTTTTAAATGGCAATATCTTTTAGTTTTAGTAATTGTTGCCTTAATTTTAGCACCTATGACTTATGGTTTGTATATGCAATTTGATATGCATCCCGAAATCGATAGCTACTATACTATAAGTCCTTCAGGTGTTAGATTCTTTTATTGGACACAAAGTTTCGGACGGATATTTGGGGACAATCCAGTACCATCAAACTTCCCCGACCCATTTTTTTTATACCATAGTTTGCTTTGGAGCCTACTGCCTTGGCCATTAATTTTTATAGTAGCGATGGTGTATGATGTAAAAACAAAAATAAAATCATTTAAAACAAATTATCTCAATGTGGAAGTTATGAGTACTGCCGGATTTATCATAACTATCGTTATGCTATCTATGTCCACGTATCAATTACCGCATTATACCTTTATTATTCACCCTTTTGCCGCATTAATTATTTCTAATTTTTTAGTAAATGTGTTAGGTAGCTTAAAATGGAAAAATGTATTTATCTATTTATCTGTTTTGGTATGGGTAATTTGTGTGTTGTTGAGTTATTATATTATGTTCGTTTCTTTTGAAACATCTGTACTTATTATAATAATTACTAATATATTATTTATAACAGGAATTGTTTGTTTATTTAAATTGAAATCAGAGTTAGAAACCAGAATCATTGTATGCGGTATATTTATTGTATGTGCCGCTAATTATATGGTAAACACTGCTTTTTATAAGCCATGCTTTAAATTTCAATCAGACTCGGAAATAGCTAAAGCGATGAATGCCATGAATGTGAAACAGTTTAGTGTTTACCATACTGAAATTACAAATTCAGGATATTTTTATTTTCATGGAAAGATAGATGAATTGTATTCTTACAAAGAAATAAATTTAGATTCGGCAAACACCTCTGGTTGGATAATGACTGACAGTATTGGGAAATTACAAATAGATTCCGTTTACACGATAAAAGAAAGTAAATTGTTTTATGATTTCCCGGTATCAGCAATAACGGTTGAGTTCCTCAATCCTAAAACAAGATTAGCTCAATGCAAAAAAAATTATATCATCAAGCTCGAAAAAAAATAAGGGCGTGCTTAAATTTGTATTGTAATATTTGTTATTTTTTGCCAACCGAATTATAACTTCATTTTGTTTCATGAAGTAATACCAACTATGTTAATACATAATCCATTTTGAACAACATAGGCACATAGGAAACATAGGTTAAATAAGCATTCTATGTGAACTATGTAATCTATGTGGTTTGGACTATTTATATATTATGATTGGTGTAAAGCTTAATACATAGGTATGTCCATGTATATTTTTACATGGGCCATCATAGCCATAAAGCGCATGAGCCATATCGAACGTGAATTTTTTAGTAACTCGAATAAATTGATTATGAAGCATAGTGTTGTACGTTAGGTCTTCCTAACTCTTTTAATCTTAAAATATGTGACATTAAAGCGCTTCTAAAACTTGGTTTTAAGTTATAAGGAATACCAAATTCTTTTGCTGTTTGTTCTACTATTGGCGCTATTTTTGGATAGTGTATATGGCAAATGTTAGGAAATAAATGGTGCTCGATTTGAAAATTTAATCCGCCAACATACCAACTAAGTATTTTATTTTTTCTGGCAAAATCAGAGGTTGTTTTTAATTGGTGTATGTGCCACTCTGTATGAACATCTCCTTCTACTATTGGCTGTTCAGCGCCTTCAACAACATGCGCCATCTGAAACACAAAACTTAAAATGATACTTGCAACCCAATGCATAATAAAAAATCCAATTAAAATTTGATACCATTTAAAATCCGTTAACCACAAAGGCAAACCAAGTATTACAAGCATATAAATCAATTTCCGAAATAACATTCTTACAAATTCTCCCTTCACCTGTTTCTTTTGAGATTTTACTAAGCCTTCTTTTTCGTATGTTATTAAACGAAAAAAATCATTCATTAACATGGTTAATGTCATTAATCCATAAAATACAAAAGCATATACAAATTGATGGCGATGATACCATTTTAGTGGTGATTGTTCTGATAAACGAATCGGTCCTTTTTCATTAATATCTTCATCAAGCCCAGCAATGTTGGTGTAAGTATGGTGTAATACATTATGTTGAATTTTCCAATTCAACACATTGCTTCCCAATAAATATAAAGTACCTGCAAATAAATTATTGACCCAATGTTTTTTTGAATAAGCTCCGTGACAGGCATCATGCATCACTCCCATCCCCACTCCTGCTATACCAATTCCCATTAACACAGTTAACCCAAAAGCAACGAAGCTACTCATAGGTATAGTTAATAATAGGATGTAAGGAATAATATATATGCTAATAACAGTTATCGTTTTTAAAACCATGGCTCCATTGGCTTTTGTAGAAATGTGATTATCTTTAAAATAATCGTTTACATTTTTTCTTAAGGTGGCAACAAACTGTTTTTCAGTTTTATCTGATGCTATAAATCTAACGGTATGCAAATAATTTTAATTTAACTCAAGCTTGATGAGTAGTGTATTTGATGAGATAGGTTGATTATATCCCAACAAAGAAACTAAATATGTTTTAATTTATTAATGATATTTATCATCATAAATTAAAAAAAAATCATCATTCAACTATTTTAAAAAAAAATTAAATAGATTCGGTAAAACGCCTTGTTTTATTTTCGATTTTACTCTTAATAAAATCTGGCCATGAATTAGCATTTTCAGCATCATAAATTCGTAGTTTTTGATCGTCATCTGCCTGCATCAATACTTCAGCTTTAACCTGTAATATTTGAGAAGCAGCAGCTACTCCAGAATGAGCAGCACCAGCAACACCGTGAGAAACTGTACTGGCACCACATAAATACAAATTTTTTATTTCAGATTTACATTTAAACGAAAACGCACCAATTTGATTGAACTTCTTTTCAGTGCCATATACATTACCATCAGTAGACCTAATATAGTGCTGATTTGTTTTTGGTGTACCCAACTCGGCATGAATAACGTGTTGCTTAGCACCAGGAATAACCTTTTCGATATTATTTAAGAATTTTTGAATAATAATTTCTTTGTGTTTTGTGTATGCTTCTGTATGATAATCACCTTCATGATTGAATTTATCAAAACTAGCATTATCAATAAACGTAACAGCTTCAAAATTATAATAGCGACCATTAAAACTGGATGGATCTTTTAACGTTGAGCAACTAATAAATAGTGCAGGAAACTCATTGCCCTCAAGGATATCGGTGTTTTTTAATTCATCATCTAACTCATCAATATTTTCATTTTTAAACGACCATATATTTCCAGAATCAATACCGGCTTTTTTCACATCCATATCAAGGGTTAAAAAAAGAATTAATGAAGTAACAGAATATTTAGTTTTTGATAATTTTTTTAAAAGTTTATCACTTAAATTTTCTTTGCCAACTAAATTCAAATAAGTGTTAGATGGATCAGCATTCGATAAAATATTTTTCGCAAAAATGCGTTGACCATCTTCTAATTCAACACCTTTAGCAATTTTATTTTCTATAATAATTTTTGTAACGTTTTGCTTCACGCGTATTTCCCCACCTAATTTTTTTAAAGCATTGGTCATTGCCTTTACAATACCAGCACCGCCGCCCATTGGGTAAAACGCTCCCGAAAAATAATGATACATCACAACGCAATGAACCGGAAAGCTTGCTTTAGAGGGAGGAAGCCCGTGATCGCCACATTGAATATTTAAAATACTTTTTAATAACGGGTCTTTAATATGCCAATCAATTACTCTTTTTAAACTGAATAATCCGTACTTACCCATATCCTTTGTTCTGAAAGGAATCATCAAATGATCCCAAAAACCTTTCATTTTAGGAATAAGTTGGACCTGCTTATTTACTCGTTCAACGAGATCTAAATATTTTTTTAAATTTTCTTTTTCATGAGGGAATCGTTGCGCTAAACTTTCATATAAAGCATCGATACCAGCCGGCATATCAATTTTTTGATCACCAATCCAGCAATGTTCATAGCCTTTTGGATTCATCCTAAAAAAAACAAGTTCGTTGGCAATACCTAATGCCTTATACAAATTATTGGTTGATTGGCCTTCATCTAGCAAACCGATGTAATGAACACCTGGGCTAAATCGTTGTCCATTAATATGAAAACTATGACACCACCCTCCAGGAACGTAATGTTGTTCTAACACTAAAACTTTTTGTCCAGCCTTTGCTAAGCATATAGCCGAAGCCATTCCGCCAGCTCCAGAGCCTATAATAATTGTATCAAATTGTTCTGCTTCCAATGTTTAATGATTTTAGGAATATTCAGCAATTTAATAAAATTAATGTAGGTAATCACTATAAAATTAAATGTATATTTTTCTCTTGTTTAAATTATTCACATGATAATGAATCACAAGTTTCACCGCAACTTGATTCAGAACTAACATCTGTAGAACATTCGGTTTGGCAAGCTTCTGTATTATTAGCCGCCTGATATTTAGAGTATTCGAAATAACTTAAAAAACCAATACTCAATATTAACCCAATCCAAAAAATAGCTTTTGTGATATTTGTTTTACGTTTTTCCTTATCAGTAGTTTCACAGCCACAAGCTCCTTGCATATTACAATTTAACTTTGGCATAACGTATAACGAGTAATAAGAGATTGTAAAAGAAACGGCACTAATAGCAATTAACAATGGCTCGAAAGCATTAACTAAAGGCGAACTTGCAATAGTTGCTGATGAAACGCCAAATAAGGAAGCAACAGGACTAGCGCATACTCCAACACAAGCTCCACTTTTACAACATGATAATAAGATAGGAGCCGCTGATGTAAACCCACCAGTAATTGTTGTCCATATAGTTTTTTTTGTTTTCATCTTTTCGTTTTTTTAGAATTAATAGTAACTAGTCTTAATTTATTTTTCACTTATTTTTGCGATGGCTTTAATATCATCCACGCACCCACTGATACAAGAGCGCCAGAAATTGGAGCTAAAATATAAATCCATAAATTTTCCAAATGCCCTGATACTACTGCCGGTGCTATTGATCGAATGGGATTCATGGAAGCCCCACAGATTGGTCCTGCAAATAATGCTTCCAATAAAACGACGGAACCTATTACTAAGCCTGCCACTAAACCTTGTTCTTTACTACCTTTAGCCACGTGAAGTATAACTAACATGAGCATAAACGTTAATATAAACTCTAATACAAAGGATTGCATTGGTAATCCTGCGGGTAGTGTTGAGCCAAGAAATATATTATGAGGAAATAAAAAATGCAAGGTAAAACTTGCTAAAAATGCGCCAATAGCTTGACTAATAATATAAGGCAGTATTTGTGAAACAGGAAATTCTTTTGCTACCCAAAAGGCAATGGTAACGGCTGGATTAAAATGTGCGCCTGAAATATCACCAAATGTATAAATCATCGCTGTTACTATTAAACCAAATGTAATTGCAATTCCAAGATGTGTAATTACCCCAATGGCTTCTTGATTAATAATGATGGCTCCTGTTCCACAAAAAACAAGGGCAAACGTTCCTAATAGTTCCGCTAAATATTTTCGCATACTTCTATAATAATTATTTATATTTTTGAAAACACATACAAAGTTTCCAATGCAATTTGCTTACATCGCTCGTCGTATTTAGCATCTTGCAATGGTGTATTGTCAAATTCCTTTGGATCGTTATAGGTTGTTCCTATTCTAAGATCCACTCCCGGAATAAATGGACAATTTTCCTCTGCATCACTACAGGTCATAATCGCCACAAATTCTTTATTGGGGTTTTTAAAATCATTATATACCTTCGAAAAACATTCGACTGTAATTTCGGCATCATCAAAATAAATATGATACGTTGCATTTATTTTATCGTCTATTTTTTTCACATCAAATCCCACTCTTTTGATAGCATTGATGGCATTGATATTAAAAGCAGTTGCTTCTGTTCCCCCTGAAAATGTATGAACATCGTTGACATGATAATAATTAGCAGCAGCGGCAGCCCAAATCTGACCAAAATGACTTCGACGAGAATTATGTGTACATATATAAACCAAGTTGATTGGTTTATTTTCCGATTTTTTAGACCTGATATAATTTGAAATTTTACCTAATAGATTTTTTCTTGATACAGAAATTGCATCAAATTGTTGCGTTAAAGTATCACAGTATGATTTTATAGTTGTATACATAAATTCTATTAAAATTAACAACATCCACCTCCTGGTGCGCAACAACTATCGTTTTTATTTTGTAAGTCACTAAGATTTACCTTTAATTTATCTGCAGGAATACCGCATTTATCCTGGGCTAAGCAATTAGTTTTAGTTGATGTCAATATAAAGTCTTCCCCATTAAATTCAACGCCATATTTTCCAATAGTATCTCCTTGATATTCTACTTCAATTTCAGCATCTTCTACTCCTAATACTTTTTCGGATAATGAAATAATTTCTTTTAATTTTACAGGGGCTAAACGATGATCCATATCATTAGCTTCCCACAATTGAAAACTTACTACTTTTTCATGACGAATTGTGCCTCCACAATCGATGAAATGCTTTGTTACTTGCCCTAGTTCAGTTACATGAAAATGTTTGGATATAAATATTCCATTTGGCAATACAAAATTTAAGTCGGCAAGCGTACTTAATTGTTGTTTAAAATCAGATAGTTTCATGGTTTTTATTTTTTAATTGTTATGTATATATTATCGTCATTTAACGATTTATATTAGTATTGATTAACAACATTTAGTTTTAGAATTATACGTGCCGAAAAAAGTAGTTAGATAGTTTTTTGCATTTTCCCATTCTTTTTCATCAATACAATAACATACTTTTACGCCATCAATATCTCCTTTTATTAATCCGGATTCTTTTAGTTCTTTTAAATGCTGAGACACGGTACTTTGCGATAAAGGCAATTCATCAACGATATCGCCACAAATACAGGATTGTTTTTTGAGTAACAATTGTAAAATAGCAACACGAGCAGGATGCGCTAAAGCTTTTGCATATTTAGCTATTTTATTATCTTTAATTGTAAATTCTTCTAATTTAGTGATTCCCATTATTCTGTTTTTAAATAAAAATATAATCAAAAGTTAATAAGGCATAATTAATTAATCGTAAAATTACGATTAATTTGAATTCGAAAAACAATTTTGTGAAATTTTAATATAATATCTTAGTATAGAGAGAGATGTTATATAAAAAGTATAAATATCTAAAAAATTAAAGAATGATTACTTTTTTATAACTTGATTTATCATTCAAGTCAATTCTAATAACGTAGGTTCCTTTTGATGCAGTTGACGGGATGTAAAAATGTATTTCATGTTGTCCAGCATCTTGATTTTCTCCAATAATATCAGACACTTTAGCTCCGTCCATATTAAATAATTCAACATGAACAACTGTTGATTTTTTTAAATTGTAAGTTAAGTCAATCGTCTTGATACAAGGATTTGGATAAATAGCGAGATCTATACCGTTATCATTTTCTGAAGATTCGGCAATACCATTAGCTGTGGCAGAAGTTAACGTAATCGTTTTTGTATTTCCCTTATCTCCACTTGTAGCACCATTATTATTAACACCTAAAAGAGCACAAAATAAATAACCTGTGCCACTAGCTGGGGCTGTCCAAATGACAGTAAAAGCTGATGATCTGGGGGCAGTATGCATAATGTCAGAATAAGTATAACCCGGAGCAGGTGTATTAATGGTTTCTCCTAAAGGCGGAATAGCAAGTGCTCCAAAATCCAAAACAGAGCTCGCTATAGAACTTTGAGAATTTAAAATTTCCAAATCAAAGCCATACAAACTATATCCCGTGCCTAAAACAGAAATGGTATATGTTGTTCCCGGTAAATAGGTATATCCTGTTCCAAATGCAGGTGTAGCTGAAATCGTAATACTTGGAGTGATTGTTCCTCCTAAATGGCAGTTATTACAAGTTAATCCATCGGCTGGAGAGCCTGTGTGATACTGGCATCCGCTTGAATAGTAAATTTGAAATGCAGACATGGTTGTTATTACAACGATAGCAATAATACTTAGTATTCCTTTACTTTTCATAATCAAGTGACATTTAGTGAAAATAAAAGTAGATTGCTATTCTGAATTTATCCTGAATAAAAACGAATATATTAAACAATAACTTATTATTAAAGATTACTTAACATTAAGAAAGAAAAGTGAGAAATGATTCAACATTATTTGATCACTTTAATTGCATTTTTTCAAGTTTTTTAAATGCTTTAGGCAATTGCTCAATCACATCACTAATTAAAATGCTTTCCATGCTCATTTTTTTTAAGCATAAATCTGCTGAAAGGCCATGAAGATATGTTCCAATAAGTGCTGCTTGAGCTGAACTATAACCACGGCATAATAACCCTAATACAATCCCCGTTAAAGCATCTCCACTCCCCACCTTAGCTAATCCTGGATTTCCTGTTGAATTAAAAAACAAATCACCATCAGGCATTGCAATAACACTATGTGCGCCTTTTAAAATAATAACGCATTGATGCTTAGCAGAGAAGTGTTTTAATTTTTCTAATCGATCAAAATCATTTTTACTTTTTCCAACCAATCGTTCAAACTCTTTTAAGTGAGGGGTAAGGATAGTTTCTTTAGGTAATTGATTTAACCATGTTTTATTTTCAGAAAGAATATTTAATCCATCAGCATCTATAACAAGCTTCCCTTTATATTTAGAAATGATACTTTTCAGAACTTTCTGAGTGTCTTCATGCATAGCCACTCCAGAACCAAACCCAATAGCGTCATAATTCTTCAAATTATTAATCTTAGTGATATAATTACTATTAGGATCTGCTTCACTCATAGCTTCCGGTAAATGAGAAAGTAGTGCAGTTAAAACTTCCTTTGTTGAATGAACCGTTAATAAGCCAGCTCCACTTCTTAAACAAGCCTTTGCCGAAATGATTGCAGCGCCTGCTTTACCACTACTGCCTACAAATAAAAGGGCGTGTCCAAAACTACCTTTATGATCAAACTTACAACGCGTTTTTATAAAAGGAAAAATATCTGATGCTGTTATATAATAATTTTTAGTTTTAATTTCAGCAATGCCATCTTTATGCAACCCAATATCAACTAATTCAAATTGAGGAACATATTTACTGTTTTCAGGAAGTAAAAAAGCTAGTTTTGGAAATTGTAATGATAATGTAAGTGTTGATTGTATGATGTATGAATTACGAATGGAAGTTGAATCTATAAATAATCCACTCGGTACATCTATACTGATGATGTTCTTAAAATTTGCATTGATTAATTTGATTACATCTCCTAAAAAGCCTTTAATGGGCTTATTCAAACCGCTTCCTATTAAAGCATCTATAATGACAGCGTGTTGATTAGTAAGGCAAGTTGTTAATTCCTTTATGGAATTTATTTCAAAAATATGATCTGAATATTTAGTTTGAAGTAACTTATAATTAGAATCTGCTTCTACACTAAATTCTTTTTTATAATTGATAAGGCCAACCGTTACTGTATATCCTCTTTCTAATAATAATCTCGCAATAGCTAAACCATCGCCGCCATTATTTCCTTTTCCACACATAACATAAATAGACTCTTCGATAGAAATACGTTTCATCAATTGACGTGTACAAATTATTGCTACTCGCTCCATCAAATCAATTGATTTAATGGGTTCTTTGGCAATTGTAATAATGTCTAATGATTTAATTTGTGATGTGGATAAAATTTTCATCTGTAGATATTATTGGTTTTTCGTCTTCACATGGAATACGCTGTGCCATCTTCGTTAGCGCTTTTGCTTTATGAAGCGAAGTTATTTCATAAAGATATAAGAAATAGCTTATTCTTTTTTTATTTGCAACTTTCTTAATATTTCAACTGTATCTGAATCTATTGAAGGACCATAACCTGTTACCAAAATACCTTTCAGTCCTGTTTTAGAT
>JAYVDU010000212.1:0-5276 GCA_043749245.1 Bacteroidota bacterium
ATCATTTCGGTAACAGTACCAGTGCTGCTAGTGCCATGGTATGAGGCCAGTTTAATAAAACAAATTTCGCAAGGAATAGTGACTTCTTTTAGTAAATCAGCAGCAAACATAAATGAGCCATTGAGGACCACTAAAAATAACGGCATATCATCCGTTAAATCTGCATTAATTTTTTGAGCCATTACTTTTACACTTGCTAAAATTTTATCAGAAGTGATGTAAGGAACAAAAGTTTTATCTTTTAAGGTAACGCGTTGCATAGGTTTTAAGAAAAAGTAAATATAGTAACATTTTTTTGAGCAAAATAGCCCTTTTGAAACAAAATAGAAAGAAATGCGAGTCTGTTTTCCGACGTTTTGCCGGCTTCTTTTTTATTTGAGAACAAAGAAAATTTAAACAGTAAGTGGTGGTCTCAAAAGTTAATTTTACAGTCATTCTGAACTTGATTCAGAATCTCATCGATTGTAAAATCAAGCATCTTAGAGATGCCGAATCAAGCTTTGTATGACAATTTAGAAATTTTGAGACAAACCAGGTTATACCAATCATAATATATAAATAGTCCAAACCACATAGTTTACATAGTTCACATAGAATGCTTATTGAACCTATGTTTCCTATGTGCCTATGTTTTTTAAAATAGACTATGTGTTAATATAGTTGGTATTAATCGATGAACAGATCATTTTCGTTTAAATATAAATTTCATAATAGCGTTTACATAAAGAAATAATAAGACAATCGACATAGCTAATTTATAAACCACATATACACATAGAATACATAGATTTATGGTTATAAACTATGAGCCCTATGTGCCCTATGAGGTTAATTTTTGACACCTATTAAATATGTTTGATATTGAATCTTTGGTTTTATTGAACAAACCATTTTCGTTTATATATAAATTTGAATATGGCTAGGATGCCCAGTATTAATAGGGCTATTGGCCATAGTCTGATAAAGAATACTAAGATAGCGCCAAAAACTGCACCCCCATCAGTTAAAGCGGTTAGTAATTGAGATTTAAAATTAGGCTGGAAAGGCTCAATAGGTGCAGCATAAGCATATGTTTCGCTTTTAGTTGTTTCTTTCTGGTAAATGCTAATGGTAACGATACTATAAGCTATATCATGCTTAAGTTCTTGAGCATTTAATTTCACGTCATCTGTTGTTGCTTGTTTGGTATATAAATTATCTTCGGCTTCTATCGTTGTATTTAATTTTTTGCCTTTTTCATCAATGGCTTTTTCTAAGCGTTTTTGATGATTTGCAAAACGTTGTTGCCATAAATCGGCCGCCGATAATTGTTTGGTAACATCGTCTGCTTTTACAACACGATGGTCTAAATAGTCTATTAACACAGCTATTTCGCTCAATGTTTTGTTTAACTCATCTTTGGGTACACGAATGGTAATATCACTATGCACCGTATAGTTTTTTATTTCACGCATGCTATCGTTGCTAATACGAATATCATTTTTATAATTCACCGTGCTTTGTAAATCAGAAGTAGTTACATAACCTTGGTGTTCGTTAACGATGCGTTCAATATCAAAGGTGGCTGTTTTTACATCTTTTACTTTAAAATATAAATCAGCTTTACGAACAAAAGTTCTTAAGCTATCCTTTTTTAGGGAGTTTGGAGAGACTGGTTCTTTTTGAGAAGAAGGTTGCTTTGTTGTTGACGATGCCGAGTCTGCACTTGCTTTGGCATAAGCATCTTGATTGGCTTTTCCCTCTTGCGATGCGCTACAAGAAATTAAAAATAGAGTTGTGCTTAAAACAATACCCGAAAGTTTTAAGAAATTTTTTGTTGAGTTTTTCATGGAGGTTGGTTTTAGTATTGATACCGCCTCTAATTAATTTGTAACCGATATGAGTTGTTAAGTTTGGTTAAAACGATAATAAATAATAACAATAGAAATTATTTTTTTCTCACAATCATCAACCCATCACGTAAGGGAATCAGCATATTTTCTACTCTGCTATCTAGTTGCACATACTCATTAAACTCATGCAGGGCAAGGGTTTCCTTATCCATTTTAGCAACAGGCATTGTTATTTTACCACTCCATAATACGTTATCAGCGATGATCAGTCCGCCCGACTTTAAGTTGCCAATCACTAAATGATAATACACTAAATAGTTTTTTTTATCTGCATCAATAAATACGATATCTATTGGTTCGTTAATGGTTGGGATATAATTTTTAGCATCTGCCACCACCAGTTGTATTTTTGCAGCATAGTCTGTTTTTGAAATAAAAGATTGCGCAAAGGCAGAAGTTTCTTCATTGACATCAATGCTGATTAATTTTCCGTTTTCGGTTAATCCTTCCGCTAAGCAAATTGCCGAATAGCCCGTATAAGTGCCTATTTCTAATATAAAAGATGGTTTATATAAACTGGAAAGTAAACTTAAAAAGCGTCCTTGTAAATGCCCGCTCAACATGCGTGGAGATACCACTTTTAAATGTGTTTCTCTGTTTAGTTGAGTTAAAACAGCTGTTTCGGGTGATGTATGTGATTCGCAATAATCTGCTAATTCTTTTTTTATAAATTCCATGATGTAATAATTGATTGCAAATAACGTAAAGAAAAACGAATAATTAATTTGAATCTATATTAAAAACTCATTCCTACGCCCACTCCAGCCCATAATTGAAAATAGTGAGCGTCAAAACCACAATCACTTTGTTGCATAAAAACAGGCGTTAATGCAACTTTCAAAAAAAACCCATCGTCTTGTTTTTGATAGCGGTAACCACAACGCCACGCGCCGTACCACAGATTTTCCCATAAATAGCTATCGGGAATACTGCAACTTTCATTATACTGTCGCTGCATCGTAATGCCAATCCCTAATTCTAAATGATGTGGATTTTTAAATAAAACAATGTTTTGTTCCAATACATAAGCTTGCTCTACATACACACCATGCGGATTGATAGCAAAACCAACCCTCGCCGCTAATTTTAGTTTTTCCTTATAATAATAAATCTGATCTAGGTTTAAAGAGTAAAGTCCGGCATTGCCGCCAAGTTCTATAAATAAGGCCGTTTTCGCAGGATGCTTCTCGTAATCGCGCGGTGGTTTTAAAACATGATCTTCCTGAGCGCTCAATAAAGAGCAGCATAGCCAAAAGCCAAAGAAAATAACTATGTTTTTAAATAAAATCAATACCTCAAACTTACAAATTATACTAAAACCGGCTATACTAAAAAGTTAGCAAAAAAAATTGCTACAATTAGATACTCTTTTTAAGCGTTTCTAACGAGCAAAATAAATTATATTTAGGAAAATGCCGAATAGAACTAGAGCGTGGGCTGTCAAAAATGCGAGCAGAGCGGCGGTGAATTAGCGATAGCGTAATCAACATGACAAATAAACAACAATAATAAATAATTGTTAAACGAGAATTCAAGGATTTAGCGGAGCGTAAAATCCGTAGAATTCCGTGAGGAGCGTGGCGCATATTTTTGACTAGTCACGCCAAGGCGTGATTGTTTCTTTTTCATCTATGGAAAAAGATAGAAATAAAAATAGCCCACTAAATATTTATTGTAGCCATAAAACCTAGTTTTTTAATTAAATGTTAAAATCTTAATAAGCTTAAAGTCCATCAAAGAACTATCTTTACCAAGTTTGTTTTTTTGTTATCAAAACATCAAGCAACTATACTATAACTATGAAAGATACATCTATAAAATCCGTTTTAATTATTGGTTCAGGCCCTATTGTTATTGGTCAAGCATGTGAGTTTGATTACTCCGGCTCTCAATCCGCTAAAAGCCTCAGGGAAGAAGGAATTGAAGTTACTTTAATTAACTCTAATCCGGCAACTATTATGACGGATAAAGTAACTGCTGATAACATTTACTTATTACCATTAGAGGTAAAATCGATTATTAAAATTCTTGAAGAGCGTCAAATTGATGCCGTATTGCCTACGATGGGCGGACAAACAGCGCTTAACCTTGCATTAAAGTGTGATGATTTAGGCATTTGGAAAAAATATAATGTGAAAATGATTGGTGTTGATATCGACGCTATTAAAGTTACAGAAGATCGTGATTTATTTCGCATTAGAATGAACGAAATAGGGATAGCAATGGCTCCAAGTAAAATTGCCAGATCGTTTTTAGAAGGAAAATCCGTAGCACAAGAATTTGGATTTCCTTTAGTTATTCGTCCGTCGTTTACCCTTGGTGGCAGCGGTGGTTCAGTGGTTTATAAAAAAGAAGATTATGACCATTTATTAAACAGAGGTTTACAAACATCACCAATACATGAGGTATTAATTGATAAAGCAGTATTAGGTTGGAAAGAATATGAATTAGAATTGTTACGCGATCAAAATGATAACGTAGCAATTATTTGTTCGATTGAAAATTTTGATCCAATGGGGGTTCATACGGGCGATAGTATTACTGTTGCACCTGCTCAAACATTAAGCGATACCACTTATCAGAAAATGCGAACCATGGCCATTAAAATGATGCGAAGTATCGGTAATTTTTCGGGTGGTTGTAATGTGCAGTTTGCAGTGAGTGATGATGTTGAAGAAAAAATTATTGCTATTGAAATTAATCCTCGCGTCTCTCGTTCATCCGCATTAGCTAGTAAAGCCACTGGTTATCCAATTGCACGTATTGCCAGCAAATTAGCTATTGGTTATACATTAGATGAATTGCAAAATCAAATCACAAAACAAACATCTGCCTACTTTGAACCAACTCTTGATTATGTGATTGTTAAAATACCGCGTTGGAATTTTGATAAATTTAATGGCTGTAACCGCGAGTTAGGTTTTCAAATGAAGTCCGTTGGTGAGGTGATGGCGATAGGACGTTCTTTTCAGGAAGCACTCCAAAAAGCTTGCCAATCCTTAGAAATTAAACGTAACGGGTTGGGTGCTGACGGTAGAGAAAACACTAATCAGGCAGAGTTATTAGCAGGGCTAGAGCGCCCTAGCTGGAATCGTTTATTTATGATTTATGATGCCATGAAGTTAGGTATCTCTATCAAAACTATTCAAAAATTAACACGTATTGATATGTGGTTTTTAGAGCAAATCGAACAAATGATTGCTTTAGAACACGAAGTATCAAAATACCGTTTACAAGATATTCCGAAACACCTATTATATGAGGCAAAACAAATGGGTTATGCCGATAGGCAAGTAGCGCACTTGTTACGTTGCCTGGAAAGTGAAGTGTATAATAAACGGAAGGAATTTAACATCAACCGTGTGTTTAAAATGGTTGATACCT
>JAYVDU010000213.1:0-5258 GCA_043749245.1 Bacteroidota bacterium
TTTCGTTTCTATTGTATATTTTAGAAAGAAAATTGGTATTAGGTATTGAAAACTATTTTAGGGTTTCGTTTTGTAAAGTCGATTCTACTTTTTAAATAACTAATAATTCGTGTTAAAAATCTACCAAAACAAAAAAAGCTCCGCTAGTTAGCGGAGCTTTTAAAAGATTTATTTAATGAGAAAATATTAGAAATCCCACCAAACTTTTTGTAAGATATTAGAAACGATAATTGCATTGGGATTATAATTACGTTCATCTTGTGAAGTAGGCAAAATACGGGGTATTCCACTTACCACACCACTTGGGTTAGGTGTTAATACAGGAAGTCCTGTTCTTCTCCAGTCTGCCCATGTTTCTGCTTGAGTAAATAAAGCAACGTATTTTTCTGTCATAATTTTTGTAAGATTAATTGAACCTGCGGTCTCTGAGGCATGAGCTGTTTCATAAGTAGGATCAGAAGCTCCTGTTACATGTGAAATAGATTCTTTTACCGCTGCATTATATGCGTTAGCTGCACCAGCCGTATTTCCACTTCTTAATTTACACTCTGCTTCAATAAATTTAGCTTCAACATAAGTAACGATTGGCGCATTTGCATTTACTTTACTGAGACCTGTCTTTGGGTCTATGCCTCCAGCATAAGGACCTATAGCCGACTCATAAGTAGTAGCATTATTAGGATCAGAGTCAGCTCCAGTATATGTTACATTACTGGAGTCAGTTGCTGCAAAATATGGTAAACGAGGGTCGGTATTCGTATTCATCAAGTTAATAAAAAATGCACCCATTTTAATATAACCACGTTGATTTTCAAATGCATACCATTGATTATTTTCATTACCACTTTGTCCAAAAACAGCATTAGCATCAGATCCGGAAGACGTAAATCCATGAGCATAAGCCGAATCCAAATACATAATAGCATCGGTTGCTGATTGACTGGGATTTAATTTACTTAATCGATTAGCATATCGCGCTTTTAAAACATAAGCCGTCCCTAACCATTTTTCTGCATTACCATGAAATATATAATCATAAGTACTTGGAGTAAATAAATTTGCAGAAGCTGCATTTTTTAAGTTAGCAACAGCATCTGATAACATACTTTGCATATCAGTATATATTTTTTGTTGACTGTCATATGTTGGAGTATAATTTTGAGACGGTCCTTTTAAGGCATCGCTATTAGGAATATCACCCCACATATCAGTTGCTAGTCCTAAATTCATGACATACAACACTTTTGCGATGCCACTAAATACAGGGCTTTTTGTACCAAGTGTGTCAATTAATATTTTGCAATTAATTAATGCCCCTGAATAAAGAGTTTTCCATTCGTTGGTTACGTCTCCTTCATTAATTTTATAATTTGCCACTCCTACGTATTGTCCATCAATACCAGCAATATGCTGAGTAAATACTGATGAACGACGGTTTAAGTTTCCATTATAGTTAGAGAATGTAGCCAATTCAATTTCTGAAAGTAAAGCATTGGGTGATACTTTTAATGGATCATTTGGATTTAATGCAACATCATCTAAATATTTTTTACATGATGTAATTCCTGTTAATGTTAATGCAACAACCAAGATGTAATACGTTATATTTTTCATTGTCTTAATTTTAATGTGTTAAACTTATATACCGATTTTTAATCCAAAAAATACTGATTTGGTTCCAGGATTATTAAAGTAATCATACCCTTGAATGTTAGAGCCTGCGCCAGTTAAACTTGTTTCAGGATCAACACCTTTGTATTTTGTAAACAATAATAAATTTCTTCCAGATATTGATAAATCAATATATTGAAGGAATTTTTTATTCTTAATATTAATTCGATACGATAAAGAAACTTCACGTAATCTCACCCAACTACCATCTTCAATAACAGTAGATGTTACACCTCCAAATGCAGGGTCACCCTGATAAATACGGTTGTAATCTTTGGCAGTAATTGAAGTTGTATTAGCTGTTGAACCATAAGAAGCAGTTCCATCAGCATTTACACCAGTAGAATAAACACCATCAATTGTATAAGGATGCTCTCTATCTTCTGATTCTTTAGATGTACCTAATGAATTCATACGGGCTCTTGTACCGTTCCAAATTTTACCGCCTTTTCTAATATCCCATAAAAAGGTAAAATAGAAGTTTTTGTAAGTAAATGAGTTACGAATACCTGATAACCAGTCTGGTTGAGCGTTTCCTAAATTTTTATTTTTAGGATCTATAATTGGCAATCCTGTACTTGGATCGATAATTAATTTACCATCACCTGTTTTTTGCCAAGTAGTTCCGTAAAAAGCTCCAAAAGGTTGGCCAACAATAGCATAAGCTCCAATACCATCAAAGCCACTCTCAATATTGAATTCCGTTACGCCATCTGTCAACTTCAGGACTTTAGAAACGTTTCTGTACCAAGTAATATTGATATCCCATTTGAAATTTTTCTTTTCGATTGGTGTCGAAGAAAAAGCAACTTCCCAACCTTTATTAGAGATTTCGGCAGAATTAGTATATACCTCGTTTGCCCCTGATGATGGAGCAATTGGACGGTATAACAATACGTCTGATGATTTTTGATCGTAATATGTTACATCTAAATTTAAACGTCCATTAAAAAATTTAACCTCAGCTCCAACTTCATAACCTCTTTGTTTTTCTGGTTTTAAATTAGTACTTCCTAAGGAATTATTTATACCATAACCAACATTACCCATATAAGGAAAAGTATTACCGTTCGTAAATCCATCAGTTAAAGCATTTTGCTTATAATATGTTTTGTTTTGATATGAAGCAGGCGCTAAACCTACTTTAGCATAGGCTCCTCTTACTTTTGCGAAACTAAACCACTTAGGTAATTTCACTAATTCGCTAATAACTATGGATGTATTAACGGCAGGATAGAAATAACTTCGCTTATTCTGATCGTATGCAGAAGACCATTCGTTACGACCAGTAACACCTAAAAAGATGGCGCTTTTATAATCAATTGCAGCATCAAAGAAACCTGCATATGTTCTTGATGCCGTTATAACATTACTTGCATATCGCTCAGATGTATTATTCAAATTATATAAACCTGGTACAGCCATATTTCTTCCTCGTGAAAAATCATCTGTGTTTTTAGTATGCCAAATGTTATTACCCAATGTTAAACTCGTATTCCATTTTTCCTTAAATGTTTTTTTAGCCGTTAATAATAAATCTGAATAAATTTGAAAATGAGTTAAATTATCAATATTCATTTGCCCATAACGAGCGCTATTATCATCACCTGTAGAAGAGATCGCGTATATTTGCGTGCTACGTTGAGAATATTGATCTAGACCTAATTTATAATTAATATCTAACCAGCTTGCCGCCTTATAATTAATGTAAGTATTACCAAATACACGATTTACATTATCTTTATAGGTATTTTTATTAACAGAATACAAAGGGTTGTCATACACATAGTAATATGTTTTATTATTTCCTGTTTCAGCATATTGATAATCTTTAATATTAAAACTTGCAGGCATACGCATTAATCCTAACATGACACCTGCTAAGTTACTACCATTTTGAGGTTTTTGTGTTTGTGTATTAGCATAACTAATGTTAGTTCCAACACTTAATTTATCAGATAATTTATGCTCTGCGTTTAAACGAACCGTATTACGTTTCATCCATGTATTTGGAATCACACCATCGTTTTTATAATTAGAATATGAAAAACGATACATGGTTTTATCTGAACCTCCATCAATAGCTAAGTTATTATTGTAAGTAACTCCTGTTTTAAAAAAATTACCAGTATTATTATAAGGCGTCATTCCTTGGCTTGCTAATGTTGGGCCCCATGATTGATTTGTTCCATTAGAGAAGTCATCCGAAGTTCCATATAATTGGTCTGGACCTGGGTCTGAAGTTATGTATTGCGGTATGCCATTTTTGTCAGGCGCTCCTTGAGCATATTTATTTTGCATTTCAGGTAGTTTATTAACTTTTGATAATTCTAAAGAAGTAGAAAAAGTAATGCCTAATCCTTTTTTATATTTTCCTTTTTTAGTAGTGTAAAGAATGGCTCCATGCCCTGCACGAGCGCCATATAAGGCAGCCGCGGAAGGTCCTTTTAATATCGTAACAGATTCAATATCGTCAGGATTAATATCCAAAGCTCTGTTAGAGTTAGATACTCCTTGTAAATTCGCATTAAAAGGATTATCACCCGCAGAAGCAGATGGCGTCTCATTATCAACAGGAACACCATCAATAACAATTAATGGTTGATTTTCGCCAAAAGTTGAATTTCCACGTATTAATATTTTACTGGAAGCGCCCGGCGTACCAGATGAACTTATAACTTGTATACCTGAAGCTTTAGATGCCAAACCTTGTATAACGTTTGATTCACCAGAACGAGATAAATCTGCACCACTCACTTCTGATACATTGTACCCTAAAGACTTTTTTTCTTTGCTAACACCTAATGCCGTTACAACCATTTCTTTCATTAAAATACCATCAGGGTCTAATGTAATATTTAAGCTTTCGCCAGAAATAGTAACCACCTTTGTAGTAAACCCTAAAGAGGAAACAACTACATTTTTAATCGAATCAGGAATGGTAATTGTAAAATTACCATTTTCATCAGATGCAACTCCAATGGTTGTTTTTGGTACTACAATTGTAACACCTGGCAAACTTTCTTTTGTATTGCTATCCTTCACTGTACCCTTGACTACTTTCGTCTGAGCCTGCATTTGAAGCGATGAAACGGCAATAGTGGTTGCCACAATAGTTAATTTTAATAAATAATTCATAGATTTTAGTGTTTTTTGAGGGGGCGAATCTAATACTAAATAATGTTAAAAATCTATTTTCAAGAAATTAACAGAATTGATTTCGCCTTAATTTTCCACTAAATTTTTAGCTAAACAACACATAATGGTGATTATCAGATTATTATCTGGTAACAAAAACAAACACGTCTTCATTATCTTTTTTCATGTAATACTTTTCACGAGCAAAGGTTTCTAAGCTTTTGGTATTATGTTGTAATTCGTAAATTTCTTTTTTATTATTTTCTATTTCTGCAACGTAATATTCTTTTTCAGCTTTCAATTTATTGCACCTGTTAACCATCTCTAATTGAGTAAATAAATCATTTTTATCAAAATATAATAACCAAATACCAAGTGCCACAACCACAATTAAATATTTGTTTTTTATCAATTTAAGAAATAACATATCAATTATAATATTAATTTTA
>JAYVDU010000214.1:0-5254 GCA_043749245.1 Bacteroidota bacterium
TTAAATTTTAAACAGCATACCATGCCAATAAGAATGTCAGACGATGACGACTCTAACTCTGGTTACAGCGGAAATCAAGGAAGTAAAAACTCTGGTGGAGGCGGCGGGGGCGGTTTTCCGGGCAGTGGTATTATAGCAATGCTTTTACCATTATTATTACGTTATCCTAAAGTAACGATACCTATCATTATTATTGCAGGTATATTTTTCTTTTTCAAAGGAGGTTGTAGTGGAGGCGGCAACTCTCATTCTCAAGAACAACGCTCTTCTTACAGCACAGGAGCCACATTAGATCCTAAAGTGTATGACAGCACAGATGTATATGCAGCGCTTAGTCCTGACGAACAATTACCTGAACGTGTTAGCTTAGAACAATTTTCGCCTTCAGTTGGCGATCAAGGACAGCAAGGATCCTGTGTTGGCTGGGGAAGCACCTATTGTGCCCGAACTATTTTAGAGGCTGTAGCAACTCGCCAAGATCCAAATCAACTTAAATTTAGTCCTGCTTTTACTTACAATCAAATTGGTTTAGAAGGCTGTCAAGGTACCTACATTGATAAGGCTATGGATGTTCTTACTCAAAAAGGCAGTGTGCCATATAATCAATTTCCTTATGATGAGAACTCTTGCTCCAAACAACCTGATAATTATGTATTAAAGGAAGCTTCACAATTTAAAATGAAAGGCGCCAATCGTCTTTCTATTAGTGGTGATGATTATACTTGCGATGTAAATGCCATCCGCGAAAATTTAGCTCATAATGCGCCTGTAGTAATAGGTATGAGTGTTGGCGGTAGTTTTATGCAAGACATGGAAGGTCAAGAATTTTGGCAACCAACCAATAACGATTATTCTCAAAGTGGATTTGGCGGGCATTGCATGTGTATTATCGGTTACGATGATTATAAATTTGAAAATGATGGCGGTTTTTTAATACAAAATTCATGGGGACCAAAATGGGGGAAAAATGGAAGAGCGTGGGTGAGTTATAAAGATTTTGTACAGTTTGCTAACGAAGCGTATGGCGTGTATCCTATGCCAGATAAGGCTAGCCAAACAACTCTTAATTGCGAAATTGCGTTAATTGACAAAGAAACCAAACAACCGTTTGCCTTAACCAATAAAGGAAACAATGTGTATAGTACAATTACTCCAATGAAAATTGGGTCAAAGTTTAAAGTACAATTAAAAAACAATCTTGAATGTTATGTCTATGTTTTCGGAAAAGAAACCGACAATGGTAGTTATGTATTATTTCCATATACACCCAAACACTCGGCTTACTGTGGCATTACGGGCACTCGTGTTTTCCCTCGCGAAAAAAGTATGACTCCTGATAACATTGGTACCAAAGATTATATTGCGATATTAATATCTAAAAAACCCTTGGATTTTAAAACGTTGAATGCAAAATTTAATGCAGACAAAAAAACAGATTATCAACAACGCATCAATAATATATTAGCCGATGATGTCATCAAGGATATTAAATTTAATAACGATTCGAAAATTAATTTTATAGCTGATACCAAAGTAAAAAACATTGTTCCAATCATTATAGAAATTACTAAAAATTAAATATAAAACAACTTATACATTATGTTTCACTTTCTGCTTCGCACCATTCCCCGCCCTATTCTGATACAATTCAGTTTAATCTTTAGTAAAATTGCCCCCATCGTTTATTATGGAAAAGCATACGAAGATCCTATTAGCGGAAAAACGTATCGTAAATTTTTACCTTACGGATATAGTGGGCGCGCTAAACGGAATAACGTATTATGCCCTGGTAGCTTATCTTTAGAAAGACATCGTTTATTGTGGTTATACCTTAAAAACAAAACCGACTTTTTTACAGCTAAACATAAATTATTACACATCGCTCCCGAACAGTGCTTTTATAAGCTTTTCAGGGCAATGCCTAATTTAGATTACACCACAGGCGATTATAATTCGCCCATTGCCGATGTACATTTTGATTTACACCACGCGCCTTTTGAAGATAATACGTTTGATGTTATCTTCTGTAACCATGTGTTAGAGCATGTTGACAATGCAGAGCAATGTATTGCTGAATTATACCGAATGATGAAGCCAGGTGGCTTTGGTGTTTTTCAAATTCCACAGGACGTAAACCGATATGAGACTTACGAAGATAAAAGTATCGTTACTGAAAAAGATCGTGAAATTAATTTTTGGCAAAAAGATCATGTGCGTTTATTTGGACTTGATTACAAGGATAAATTAGCTGCTACCGGATTTAAAGTAACCGTGGAAGATTATACGAAAGAGATTTCTCCAGAGTTAGTAGAGCGCTACAGGCTACCTAAGGGAGAACTACTATATATGTGCAGGAAATAACTATTTAATTACAATTTAATTATTTTCTATTTCAAAAAAGTAATATATTTATATTCAGTATTTAAAACCCTTAATTAAACTTAATAAATTATGAAATTAAAAACATTAACCACTTGCCTTCTTTCATTAGGAAGCATGGCTTTTGCTCAAGTTCAGATGACTGACGGGCCAGCCTTAGAAAACGACAAAAACAATAAAATGAATCGTATGCTTGGGGGTGACGATAATAGTTTTTATTGTTACCGTATCAGAAGTAAAGGTAGAGGAACTTCATTTTTTATAGAAAAATATGACAAAAAAAGCTTAAAACCATTATTTTCTAAAGAAGTAAATTTAGGTGAGGAAAATAAAACTAAAATTGAAGACGTTCAATATTCTCAGGGTAATGTATTTGTTTTCAGAAGGCAGTATGATAAAAAAGCAGATAACATGAGTCTATTTTATCAAACTATAACATCTAATGGTGATGTTTCAAATGACCTCAAAGAAATTGTGACAATTAATTCTGACCATGCTCAATTCGTTAATTTTGATATTTATCCAAATCCAAGTAAAACAAAATTTTTAATAAAAGCTTCGCATAAAGAAGATAGTAAATCCGAATACAAAACTGATTTTATTTTAATGGATGCTGTTTTGCAAAAAAAATTGTGGACAAAATCGGTTGATGAAAAATTATTTAATAATACAGAAGGAAAATCAATCAGCTTTCATAGTGCCTTTTTTGGAACCATGATTGATTTAGAAGACTTAGGATTTATTGGATTATATTTAGATGACAATGATAATATTTATTTTGGTTATACGGCTCCTGCTAAATTATGGACAGCTAAAGATGAACGATATAAGTTAACTTTAGGTATTTTAAACGCCAAAGATCAAGAAGTGAAAAATGTAGAATTGACATTTGATGATGATTATTTTGTAAGAGATATCGAATTTTCTAAAAACAAAAATAATGAAATTGTTGTTGGAGGATATATCAAAGATGTTCAAGAACGAAAAGGTAGAGATTTAATTAAAGTAGGTATCTTCAGTTTTTCTGTTGATTTGAATAATTATAAAATCAAGTCTAAAGCGGTGAAATTTTTTGATGATGAAATGTTACTTAAATTAGAATCTAGTGCAAAAAAGGCAAGAAAATTTAAGTATAAAATGGATTATATATTACCAATAGGAGATGCTGTATATTATGTTGGAGAACAATACAAAGAAGAAATGGTTGTAAGAGCTTCTAATGCGGGCATGGCTGGTATGACTCCTCTGGGAGGGGGCATTTCAAGAGTTGGCGGGATGGGTAGTATGGGAAGTTCTTCTCATGCCGATTATCAATACGAATATATGGATGTAATTATTGCTAAATTAAATGATAAAGGAGAGTTTGAATGGATTAAAAATTTGCCTTTACGACAAGAAATGAAATTAACAAATGGTGGCCCCCATGTGTTTAAACAATATATTGCTTTATCAACTACAAATTATATATATATGTTATGCGACGATCATCCTAAAAATATCGAACGTTACGAAAAAGCAGATTTTGAACCCAAAGATTTAAAATCAGTTCAAGGTATACATGGTTCTAATTTTGTTTGCAATCAATTAAATATTAAAACTGGAGAAATAAAAAGAATTGTTTTAATGAAAAATGATGATTTCTGTTTTGCGCCTATTCAAGAACGCAACCCTTCATTCATACCACCAGCGGATACGGAAATATTTGTAAAAGGTGCAAATAATGAAATCTATATATATACCGAAGATAGAGGTCAAGATCGTTTTTCGGAAATTAAATTTGATTAATCTTGATTATTTTTCTCATAAAAAACCCGCTTTAATATAATTTAAAGCGGGTTTTTATTTATTTTAAATCTTACTTTTTATTCCATTTTTCTAAGTTTTTAAGCAAAGCTTTAATATCTTCATCGCCAATATTCTTTTTCCAAGAAGACTTCCCTAAACCTTCGTTCTCAACATATAATAAGTCGCCAGTTTTTAAATCAATAATAGATACATGAGCAGATCTAATACTTCTTCCCAAGCAAAATACAGCCTTATTATTTAAATCTTTATCATCTTTTATTTTCGCATTAATTTCACTATAACTTAAAAATTCGCATTTAGTAAAATAAGATTTTAATAGGCTTTCACTAAATCGACCGTTTGCAATCGTTTCTTTTGGGATAATAACTGTAAAATCTTTTACAGTTTCTTTTAATCCTTTATGAAAGTGATACTTCATAATACCCCATTCATCCATTCGCTTTATTTCAGCAGAAAGACACATGATATAACAAATTAATTTTGTGTTTTTTGATAGAGCACTTTCGTCACCACCTAAAAATTCGTCCTCATTTTTATAATCATCAAAATACGACATAAACCACATACTAGACATCCCTTTCGTCAATCCAAAATTAAATGTTGTACTTGGGCGTTTAGGAATCTGTTTCCCATTCCATAATTCTTCACATTCTCTGCTAAGCCAAACGTTTTTAGGTGCCTTATAATCACCATCTTTAATCTCAACATATTTTACTGGATTAAATTTCCAATACTTATTAAAAGCAAATTTCAAAGCGTCATCATATTCTTTATCTTGACCTACTCTGACATATAAAGTTTCTTCTTTAAATTTTTCTAAAAAATCTTTTCTAGCATTCGCTTCTAGAGGCTGAGCTATTGATAAGGCTTGCGCTAATACTAACGATAACGTAATGACTGTTTTTTTCATATAATGTTTTTTCATAAAAATACATAATTTTAATATTACAAAATCGTTTTTCTAAGATTAAATTCCATTAGCGTCCGAAATAAAATTACAATAAAAGGGAGTTACTAAAGATTAGTAATCTCCCTTTTTTTATGGAGATTTGTTTTTCTTACCAATCAA
>JAYVDU010000215.1:0-5241 GCA_043749245.1 Bacteroidota bacterium
GTTTTTATGCGAACAGGCGATGCGCTTATAACCACTGTTGGTTTAGAACACAATAGTATGAGACTGCAAGTGTCTTATGATTATAATTACTCGCAATTTAAACGAGCCACTAATAGTAAGGGTGGTTTTGAAATTTCATTTATTTACATACATGCCAAACAACGAACATTTATTCCTAAATCACGTGTTTGCCCTATTTATATGTAAAAAATTACTATTTTAGTATATGCAAAAACGTTTATTAGTATTAACTCTTCTTGCCATTTCTTTATTTACCAATAAAATACATGCAACACACATTGTTGGTGGCGAAATGAATTATAAATATTTGGGATTTAATAAATATGAGATTCGCTTAACGGTTTACCGTGATTGTTATGTTGGAGTTCCTCCCTTTGATAATCCTGCAACAGTGGGTGTGTTTGATAAAAACAATAATCCTTTACAAACTTTGCAAATGGTGTTTAGAGGATTAGATACCTTAGCGCCTACGATTAGCGATCCTTGTACTATTCCTCCACTTGATTTTTGTTATGAAGTAACAACCTATATTGATACAATTACATTACCACCCTTAGTGGGTGGCTATCAATTATCATATCAGCGTTGTTGCCGAAACATTAATATTTTAAATTTAATTAATCCTGAATGCCTTGGTGCAACCTATTACGCAAGCATTCCCGGTTCGGAAGTAGAACCAATTAATAGTAATCCTGTTTTTAAAAATTGGCCACCACCTTTTATTTGCGTTAATAAACAATGGGTGTTTGATAATGGAGCCATTGACGCGGATGGAGATTCGTTGGTTTATGAATTGTGGCAACCTTTTAATGGACTTAATGCTTTTTGCCCTATTATTAGTACATCATCTCCTGCAAGCGGCAGTTGCGGAGCTCCGCCAAGTAGCTGCACCAACACACCTGTTCCGCCACCCTTTTTTAATGTGCCTTGGAAGTTTCCTTATAGTACTACTAACATGTTGGGTGGCGTGCCTATGACTATTAATGCTCAGACAGGCCTTGTTACTGCCACGCCAAATTTGCAAGGCTATTTTGTTATAGGAATTAAATGTAAAGAGTACCGAAATGGTGTTTTTTTAAGTGAAACAAAACGCGATTTTCAATTGATTGTGAAACCTTGCCCAAGTGTAGTGGTTGCTGCGGCTCAGGCACCACAGGCTATTTGCGGCACAACGTCCGTATCGTTTGCTAATAATAGTACAGGCACGAGTTTAAATTACAATTGGTATTTTGGTGATCCAACAACAACGGCAGATACATCTCATTTTACAAATCCGACATACGTATATCCCAGCACAGGAAATTATTCGGTTACATTGGTGGCATACGTGAGCAACAAACCGTTATGTAATGATACAATAACAACAACTGTGGCAATCAGTAATTCATTTAAAGCAAGCTTTACTTTTTCGCCAGTACCTTGTTCCAATAATTTAGTGGAATTTAAAGGAAGTGTCGAATCGCCTCCAGGAACCACACCTTTATGGAATTGGAATTTTGGTGATGGTGATACTTCTCATCAACAAAATCCTTTTCATAATTTTCCGGCAGCAGGAAGTTTTCCAATTACATTAATTACGTTCATTCCTAATTCGGTTAATTGTATAGATACTTTAGTTGCGCAAACGGTTAACATCAATCCTAATCCTGATTTATTTATCCCAAATACGTTTACACCTAATGGTGATGGACATAATGATATTTTCAAAATAAGAGGACCTCTTTATGAAATATTCTATTTTGCAGTATATGATCGTTGGGGCGAATTGATGTATGATACGACCGATCCTACACAAGGTTGGGATGGCACATTTAAAGGCAAACAAGCAGACCCTGGTGTTTTTGGATATTATGTAAAAGCAAAGTGTAGCGAAGGAAGCACAGAGATTTTTAAAAAAGGTAATGTGACTTTAATAAGATAAATGAAAAATAGAATGTATAATAATCGTTTTTTTATTTTTTGTTTTTTGTTTTTGGAAGCGCTAATTCAGCGAAAACACAAAACAAAAATCAACGGTATCTTCTTAATGGTTTCTATTTTATTTTTAACAACATTTACGTATGGACAAGACATACATTTTTCTCAGTACACAGGTTCTATCTTAAATGTGAACCCAGCTTTTACAGGCTTATTTGATGGAGATTACCGTGTTAATGGTATTTATCGGAGTCAGTGGTCGAGTGTGCCAGTGCCATATCGCACCATTTCATTTGCAGTTGATGGACGTTTTAAAACAAAAAAAATGAAGAGCGATTGTTTTGGCTTAGGTATCGTATTTAATAATGATAAAGCGGGAGATACGTATTATAATACCAATCAGTTATATTTATCGGGTTCTTATATTCATAAAGTAAATAAGGACTCTACCTTATTATTGACTACAGGCTTAACCGCAGGCATTTCAAACAGTGCGTTCAATTATAATCGCATGACCTTTGATGATCAGTATCAAAGTAATTCCTATAGTTCTTCTAACGGTACCGGAGAAAATTTCGCGAAGAACGCCACTACTTTTGGAGATTTTAATATTGGTACGGCTCTTCAGTACGCTATTAAACAAAGGACTTTTGTACAGTATGGCATTTCATACCATCATTTTACGAGTCCCACTTTAACGTTTCAAAACAACACCAGTATACGATTAGATGCTAAATTAAATAATTATATATGTTTTCAATACCCTATAGCACCAAATCTAGATATCGTTGCAGAATTGCTATACTCGCATCAAGGCAAGTATAACGAAATTGTTCCAGGCACACAGTTCCGCTTTTTGCTAAATCAAAAAACAAATCAGTCTGCTTCAGTAGGTTTATATTACAGGGCGAGTGATGCGGTTATTGCTCGCGTTGGCTATCAAATCAAAACATTAACTGCTGGAATCAGTTATGATGTTAATACGAGTAAATTTAATGCGGCCACCAGTCATAAGGGCGCGGTTGAGTTTTATGTGACCTATATTTTCAAAAAAGTAATTCCGTTTGTACCCAAAACACGTGTGTGTCCTATTTATATGTAAAACCTTATGTTTAAAAAAACAATCTATCTTTTTATACTGTGCTTTGGAATGCTCGTGAATACTCAGGCGCAAAGCATCAAACAATTATTAAAACAGGGCTCTGATGCTATGAGTATAAAAGATTATTCATCAGCCACACAAATTTACAATCAAATTATTTTAATTGATTCGTCAAATATAAATTATCAGTTATTGTTTGCAGATGCCTCTCGTTTAAATTATGATAATGCAACTGCTTTGCATTGGTATGAAAAAATATTTAAGCAAGATAACGGTAAAACATATACCGAAGTTTCTTTTTATATCGCTACACAGCTTAAAAACACTGGTAAATACAAGGATGCTAAAAAATATTTTGATAAGTATTATAAAAAACAAAAGAACAGTAAAGACAAAACTAAAAAACAATTAGCGCTTAAAGCCAAGCAAGAATTTGATGCCTGCGATATCGCTCAGATCTTGGTGAAAAATCCGGTGGATGTCAAAATTTTACATTTAGATAGTATGGTAAATTCCAAAGTGAGTGAGTATGCTCCCTTTGAATACGATAGTTTGTTGTACTTTTCTTCGTTACGCGATAAATCGAAGAGTGATGCAAACGGCGTTGGTTTTAATAAATTATATACAGCTCATAAATCGTCCACTAAAGAAAATAAATTTTTAAAAGCTCAAGAGCTAGATAGTTTATTTAATAAAAACGGCATACATAATGCCAACACCAGCTTTAATGCGGATTTTACGAAAATCTTTGTATCGCGCTGTGGCGCCATTAATGCAAGTCAATACAAATGTGAAATTTATGTGTCTAATTTTAAAGAAGCACATTGGACCGATCTACAAAAATTACCAACACCTATTAATGTAGAAGGAAGTAACACCACGCAGCCTTGTTTTAGTGAATTGAATGGTAAGGATGTACTATTTTTCGCAAGTGATAGAGGTGCCGGAGAAGGCGCGATGGATATTTGGTATGCTTATATGAATAAAGATGAATCTTTTGAAACTCCTGTTAATGCAGGTAAAAAGGTGAATACGATTGAAGATGAAATCACACCGTGGTATGTTAAAGAAAACAATACACTCTTTTTTAGCAGTACATGGCACAAAGGTTTAGGGAACTTTGATATTTTTAAATCGGAGTATAAGAATAATACTTCTACTAGCTCAGCAACAACCTCGGTAGGTTCAGTACAGCGTGAATTTACAGACGCCCAAAATTTAGGCTATCCTATTAATAGTAGTTATAACGATATTTATTATAGCATTAATTCCAAAAAAGATAAAGCCTATATTTCTTCTAATCGTTTGGGTTCTTATTTTGAAGACAAGCCAAGTTGCTGTAACGATATTTATAGTTTCCCTATAACGCCACTAACCGAGCCACCAAAGCCTATTGATACAACAGCGCTTATCATCAATCAAATGAAAGTATTATGTCCGTTGACGTTATATTTTCATAATGACGAGCCGGAACCAAAAACGAAAGTGATTGTTACGAAAAAGAATTACAAAAAAACGTATGAAGATTATACGGTATTGAAACAAAAATATTTTGCAGAATATACGAAAGGACTGGAAGGCGATGCGAAAAATTTGGCACAAAATCGTGTAGAGAATTTCTTTGAAGACAGCGTTGATGCGGGGATGCAAGACCTTGAAAAATTTGCGCAATTATTAGAGCAAGTATTAGCGCGTGGCGAAAAAGTAAAAATCACCATGAAAGGCTATTGTAGTCCATTGGCAAGTACGGATTATAATGTGAACTTAGCTAAACGACGCATCAGCAGTTTGCAAAATTATTTTTTAGAATATAATAATGGAGAGTTTGTGAAGTATGTAAACAATACCAATCCTGCAGAAGGAAGCATAGAATTTACAAACGAAGATATTGGAGAGTTACCAATTAGTAAAGTTAGTGATGATGTGAAAGACGTGCGAAACTCCGTGTACAGCCCTTATGCAGCTATGGAACGAAAAATACAAATCATTGCGGTGAGTTATTTGAAGTAAAAACTTTATAACTCTTCGACAAAAACAAAACCAGTCGCATCCTTATCAATGTATATATTATACAAAATATATCTAATACATACAGACCATTTTAAACCACATAGATTCTGTGTTAAATTGCAAATTAAATATTAATTTTTTATTTTTGTTTTTCAAAACGGCCTTGAGCTAGTTTCTAAAGAGTGGCGACT
>JAYVDU010000216.1:0-5239 GCA_043749245.1 Bacteroidota bacterium
TCGAATAGTAGGGGATTACTATTTTATGTACTTTTACGGCAAGCTATACTTCATAAGCCCATCTATGAAAATAAAAGTTAAAAGCCCAGTAAATCAACAGAAATCAATATGTGTCAAGCGGATACCCACAATAAATAAAAATCATGGTAAATCTTTTTTCCCCTTTAAAAATAAAAAACATTGAACTAAAAAATAGAATCGTTGCTTCACCTATGTGTCAATATTCAAGTGAAGATGGATTTGCCAATGATTGGCACTTGGTTCACTTAGGAAGTCGAGCAGTTGGCGGTGCGGCATTAATAATAGCAGAGGCAACTGCAGTTTGTCCAGAGGGAAGAATATCTCCCAAAGATTTAGGTATTTGGAAAGACGAGCACATCCCTTTTTTAAAACGCATCACTGATTTCATTGAAAAGCAAGGTTCTATAGCCGGCATTCAATTGGCACATGCTGGAAGAAAATCTAGTCAAAGCCCACCTTGGGAAGGCGCTAAAGAAGTAGGTACTGAAAATGGCGGTTGGCAAACAGTTGCGCCTAGTGCTTTAGCATTTAAAGATGGAGATGCTGTTCCTCATGAAATGAGTATTACCGAAATAAAAAAAGTGATACAACAATTTCAGGATGCTGCCTTAAGAGCTAAGCAAGCGGGATTTAAAGTCATTGAATTACACGGCGCTCATGGCTATTTAATCAATGAATTTCTTTCTCCCGCTAGTAATAAGCGAACAGATGAATATGGCGGCTCCTTCGAAAACCGCATCCGTTTTTTATTGGAGATCATTGAAAGTGTGCGTAAGGTATGGACAGTGGAGCATCCTTTATTTGTAAGGCTGTCAACTACCGAATGGATAGAAGGCGCTTGGACGATAGATGATTCTATAAAACTTACTAAATTATTAAAAACAAAAACCATTGATTTAATTGATTGTTCTACGGGTGGCAATGTATCTGGTGTAAAAATAACCATCAAACCACTTTACCAAGTTGAGTTTTCTGAACAAATAAAAAAGGAAACAGGCTTATTAACAGGAGCGGTAGGTCTTATTACTACTTCACAAGAAGCAAATATGATCATCAAAGAGGCGAAAGCTGATATAGTTTTATTGGCTCGCGAATTATTGCGTGACCCTTACTTTCCATTACGAGCAGCTACTGAATTGGGCATGGAAACAGCTTGGCCTCTTCAATATGAAAGAGCTAAGAAGCAAAAATAGGTTATATGAAATTGGTTGATTTTATTGAGAATTAATTAAGTTTTCAAAAAAACTAAGGATAATTTCTATAAAAATAAATATATATTTTTCCTAACAGAAAAGAATTATGTATCGATTTTAAATATTGCGATTCAATTAAAAAAACAGACTCTTAAATAAACTATTTATTTTATCGAATCTTTTTTAACACACTTATTGTCTATATATTTTTTGGGATTCATCTTAAACGCCTCTCTGCAGTCATAAGAATGAAAATAATATATTTTCCCATCATATTTATAATCAAATGAATCAGTTAAATCTGTTTTGATACCGCATACTAAGTCAATATTGCTACCAGTGGATGTGCACTTATTTTCTAAATATTTTGTGGGATTCATTTTAAATGCTTCTTTACATTCATAAGAATCAAATGAATATTTTTTTCCTTCGTAAGTCCAATCGAAAGACTCTGATTGATCCGTCTTCATTCCGCACACAGGATCTATAATTACAGGCGCAGAATTTTTAGATGATTTGTCAACTTGTTTCATTTTATGTTCACACGTCTCTATCTCTCCATTCATATTCATACATTCCCCTTCTTTTAATTTAATTTTTTTTCCATCCTTCATTAAACATTCTCCATTTGGCATACATTTAGTGCCATTTTTCATCGTCATATCCTTATCCATTGGCATCGTTTTTACTCCCATCTTGCATAACATCTTTCCATTTTTCATCACACAACAATCTTTCATCTTTAAAGTATCCTTTTTAGCTTGAGCTAAGATATTGTTGCTAATTGTGCATAATCCTATCAAAAGGAATGAAGCAAACATCGAAGAAATTATTTTTTTAATTTTCATAATTATTTTATTTAAATATATATTAATTTTCTTCAGCTTAGCTGTTGCCCATTTTTTAATCATCTAATCTAATAATACCGTTGTTAATTTCTAAGTATTTCTTATAAACATCCCTTATAGTTATCATATTTAAAACTGATAGTTATCATCCTACTTATAGAAAATCATAATGTATAATAAATATAAATGCTATAAAATTAAGTTAAATAATATTTGACTTCACGTTTTTATGTTTATGAAGTCCAATACCAAAATTCGTTCTAAAACACCTAAATAAACTCATTCTTTTTCATTTCACGCTTAGGCGTGATCAAAAAATAGTTCCGTAGCCCAGACTATGCAACGATTTTTTATCATCGTCTTGCTAAAAAATAATTTCGTTTCTATTGTATATTTTAGAAAGAAAATTGGTATAACCGAAAAACTGGATTATTAAAAAATGTTACTTAAAATTTTCTTTCACAACGTTTTCAAACTCATCTTTTAAATGCGCATTTGTTGCCATAATTTCTTTACCAAACAACCAATTGGTAGATCCTGAAAAATCAGCAACTGTACCTCCTGCTTCTTTCACAATTAGTGAGCCAGCTGCTACATCCCAAGCATTGAGGTTATATTCAAAAAAAGCATCCACGCGTCCGCATGCTAAATAGCATAAATCAACAGCTGCTGCACCTATACGTCTGATGCCATGTGTATTTCTCATAAAGTATGTTAAGGTCGTTAGGAATGGTTCTAGTCGCGAAAAATTATAAATAGGGAAACCAGTTGCTATTAAACTATCCGATAAGGTTTGACGTGTTGATACGGAAATTTTTTCGCCATTCAAAAAAGCACCTCCTTTTGTATACGCCGAAAAACATTGATCTTGCGACACTTCATACACCACACCTGAAATAATTTCTCCTTGATGTTCCAATGCAATACTAATTGCATAAGTCGGAATACCGTGTATGAAATTAGTAGTTCCGTCCAAAGGATCAACAATCCAATTATATGCTTTGATTTCGCTTTTTGTGTTTTCTTCTACAATAAATCCTGCATCCGGAAGCAACGCCTGTAAATGAAGTACGATGCGTTGTTCTGATGTTTTATCCACGTAACTCACTAAATCGTTAAGCCCTTTGATTTCAACGGTTTCGTACTTAAAGTTTTTTCGCTCGTGTCTAATGAATTCACCTACTTCTTTGGCTATTATAACAACTTGCTTCGTAAGGTTTTCTAAATCTATCATGTTTAAGATTTTCATTTTGAATTATGAAAATACTGTATACATTGGTAATAGTGAGGTTGGTGTTCGTTTTTTATTTTTTGTTTATTTTTTTCGTTAGAAAAAAAGAACGAAAATAAAAATTGTTTTTACCTTCTAAAAATTTAATGCAACGTTGTACTGATCAAAGAAATAAACTCTTTACGAGTTGTATCTTTTAAAAACTCACCAGTAAAAGCAGACGTTGTTGTGGCACTATTTTGTTTTTGAATACCACGCATTTGCATACATAAATGTGAACATTCAATCACAACCGCTACACCTAAGGGCTTTAGCGTATCTTGGATACAATCTCTGATTTCATTCGTTAAGCGTTCTTGTACTTGTAACCTACGAGCAAAGGCATCTACCACACGAGGTAATTTACTCAATCCAACAATTTGGCCGTTTGGTATATAAGCAATATGGGCTTTCCCGAAGAAAGGTAATAAATGATGTTCGCACAAACTATATACTTCAATATCTTTTACAATTACCATTTGGCTATAATCTTCTTTAAACATAGCTGAACGTAAAATTTCAGCAGGATTCAAATCGTATCCTTGCGTTAAAAACTGCATGGCCTTAGCTGCTCTCACTGGAGTTTTCAATAAACCTTCACGGGTTGGGTTTTCGCCTACATCATCTAAAATGTTTTTATACATATCAGAAATAGAATCAACTAGTTTATCGTTGTATTGATCTATTTTTTTATAGCCTGTGATATCATATTCAAATTCTTCGTTTAGCATCGTTTTATGTTTTATAATTGATAAGCGTTTTATTCTCCAAAATACTCCACGTAATTATTTTCAGTTTCATATAATTTAATGCCGTGAAGTGTTCCTCCCATCGCAGAAATTTTAGTAAACAATTTATTCCAAATAAAAATAGACACATTTTCTGTTGATGGCATGATATTCATTCCTTCCACATCTATATTCAAATTTTTGTGATCCAACACTTCCGTTACACCCGTTCTAATCAAATCACCTAAGTCTTTTAGATTTACTACAAAGCCTGTATCTGGATTAATTTCGCCTTTTACCGTGACATATAAATCGTAGTTATGTCCATGCCAATTTTTATTGGCACATTTACCAAAAATAATGGCATTTTGTTCTTCGCTCCAATTAGGGTTAAATAATTTGTGAGCGGCATTAAAATGTTCTTTGCGAGTTATATAAATCATAGTAAATTAACAGTTGTAAAAATACTAATAAAAATGAACATATTAATTGTAGCCGCTACGCAATTTGAAGTACAACCCTTATTGGACATTTTAGAAATAAAATACACACACGTAGGCTTGCAACATACCGAAAAAGTGTTTGATAACAAGCAAATACATGTATTAATTACTGGTGTTGGTATGGTAAATACAGCCTATATGATGGGCAAATACAGTAATAATTTATATGATGTTATCTTAAACGTTGGAGTAGGGGGTGCTTTCGACAAAACCCTCGAAATTGGTCAGTTAGTAGAGGTTACCGAAGACATCTTAAGCGAATTAGGTGCCGAGGATGGTGATAACTTCATTACATACGATCAATTGCACTTAGGAGGGACGCATATGTATAATACATTTACAAACGATGAATATTTTCATATTAATAACCTCAAAAAAGTAAAAGGTATTACGGTTAATACTGTTCATGGCAATCATGCCAGTATTGAAAAAATCAAAAAACGTTATCATCCTGATGTAGAAAGCATGGAAGGTGCCGCATTCTTGGCATCTTGCCGACAAGCAAAACATTACACACAAATACGTGCTATTTCTAATTATGTGGAGAAACGTGATAAAAGCAAATGGAACATGCCTTTAGCCATTAAAAACTTAAATGAGTTTTTGATTGATTTTATCGAAAAAATATAACTATGAAATGGAATTTTACGTGAATGGATTCCGAATAATTAGAAAA
>JAYVDU010000217.1:0-5230 GCA_043749245.1 Bacteroidota bacterium
CAGATTATTTTAATAGTTGCTCTAAAACTTTAGTTGCATTTTCATTCTTGGAATTTAACTCTAAAGATTTTTTATAATTTTTTATAGCTAAATCTTTGTTACTGGCTTTTAAATAAGCTTCAGCTAAGGAATCGTAGGCATTCCAACTACTAGGATTAAGCATACTATTTAACTTAAATACTTCAATCGCTTTTTCAGTTTCTTTATTTTCGAGTAATGAATAACCCCAAGTATTTAAGTCATCTTCCGAATGTCCGCATTTTACTTCATTTTTTTTAATGTCATTAATCATTGCTAATTCTAAAGCATAACCCTTTTCAATAATGTTATTTTTTTGATCAGGTGCTAAAAAAATAGCGTATTGTTTGATAATAGCATTAATAGCGAGTAGCGGATTATCAACAAAAACATAATGCCCAACTCCGTAGGCCAGCAGAATTGAACGTTTTGGTGATTGTGCAACAAAACTTTTATGGCAATTTATCCAAACTGTATCTTTGTTTCCATTTTCATCGGTATGATCTACGGCAACAATATCTAATACTGGAATATGAAGTGGCATAGGATTTTGAATTACAGTATCTAATATATTTGCAAAGTATGTTTCGAGAGTATCTTCTTTTGGTGATTTTTTAGCTGAAACAGAAACTGCTAAAGAACAGGCATTAGCATCGTCAATCAATACAGCTGCTTTCACTTCTTTTGGATGGCGCGACGCGTAATATGAATTATACAAACCACCAAGCGAATGCGAAACAAGCATCAAGTTTTTATTTGCGTATCCAAGCTTTTGAAGTCCAACTTCTAACGCCTTTATTTCAAATAAAAAACCTATTTTATAATTATGTGAATTATCTCCAAAACTTAATCGATCGTAGGTTATAATTGTGGCACTTGTAACATCTGCTATTTGTTTGGTTATGTTTTTCCAAACCTCTGCTCCATTACCAAAACCAGATTCGAATAATATTGGCGCTCCTTTGCCTTTAATAATATTAAAATGAAGTTGTTGCCCATTACCAAAATTTATAATGGTATCAATCGTTTGAGCAAATGTGTTTTTTGAAAGTAGTATTAAAGAAATAATGTTTATTAAAAAAATCTTTTTCATTTTAAACAAATCGTTTTTGAATTAAACCATTCATGTTTTTTACCATTTCATGATTATCATCCCAATTATAAATAGATTTTAATCCCTTTATATATGCACTCGCTTCATCCATCGAATCAACATTATTCAATTGCTCTATGGCAATATTGTATTCGTTGGTATTGCCTGCAAACAACTCATTAATAAATCTAAATTTATCATTCAAGTTAATCGCCAATTTAGGATAAGATTTTATTTCCGGTTTTTCAAAAACAATTTCCACAGATTTTTTTTCAACATCAGGAGTAGCAACAACTTCTATTGGTTTCACTTCTGCCATTGGTTGCAGTAATTCTACATTAGGCATTTCTTTAACCTCCAATTTTTCAACTAAAATTTCTGCTTTCACTTGCTCTTTCACTTCCTGTTGAGCTGCAGTCACATTCATTAATTTCAAATGCAAATTCAAATCAGGAGATACATCTTTTTGTTCTTTTAATACCACATAAGCCGAAATCAGCTTATTAGCCTCGTTAATAGCCGTATGCAACTGTTCGGCATAGGCAGTACTTGGAGGAGTATGTTTCTCAAAACGTTCAATAGCGGTTTTTAACTCATCTAGTTTAGTGGTTAATTGCTTGTATAAAATGTCAGTTTGCATATATTGTGGATAATTAATGAATTAAAAATACGCTATTTTAAAACTACATCACTTATTTTTAAGCTTTTGTTATCAATAGTCTTTAAACATGTTTTTAGAAAACGTTAAACATAGTACGCACAAACGCGGTTGGATAGAGGTAGTCTGTGGCTCCATGTTTTCGGGTAAAACAGAAGAATTGATTCGTCGTTTAAAGCGCGCCCAGTTTGCCAAACAAAAGGTAGAAATTTATAAACCGCAAATAGATACCCGCTACCACGAAGAAAAAGTAGTATCTCATTCGGGGCTCGAAATTATGAGTACTCCCGTACCAGCTAGCTCTAATATTTTATTGTTAGCCAATGATGTAGATGTAGTGGGCATTGACGAGGCTCAGTTTTTTGATATGGAATTGGTTAACGTATGTAAACAATTAGCAAATAGTGGAGTACGTGTAATAGTTGCAGGTTTAGATATGGACTTTAAAGGTAATCCTTTTGGCCCCATGCCTGATTTATTAGCCTGTGCTGAATACGTCACGAAGGTACATGCCATTTGTATGGAATGCGGTAGTTTAGCACACATCTCTCATCGTAAAACAGCTGACACTAATTTAGTGCTATTGGGCGAAACAGACAGCTACGAGCCTCTTTGCAGAGATTGCTATAATGCGGCTAATACAAAAAGTTAGGTTTCCATATTTTTATTGATTATTTTTATTATAACTAAAAATAATTATTATGAAAAAAATCTATTTAGTTATCGCTGTTATCTTTCTTTTAATTGCTCATCCATTTAGTGCTCAAACAAATTGGTCTTTGCATTCGTATGACGACTACCCTAAATTACTAGTGAATGTAAATGGGTTTCAATTTTTTGTTAATACCATTTATAGCGGATTAGTTGGAAACACGGGTTCTTTGTCAGATACAACGATTGTTTTTGGGGTTAGCAAAATTGAAAAGATAAAATTTAGACATACCATACCATTAGGTGAATATGTCAATATTAAATCTTCTATCAAAACTCTTGATAATCAACTATTGATAGTAGGCGAATATCTAAATAGTTGCGATGTAATTGGTATTAATAAAACATGTCTTATTATGAAAATAGATACAATTGGTGTTACTCAATTTATGCAAACACCTACTGTTACCTATACCACTGGTAATGGATTTGCGCAAGCATTCACTTCGGTTATTCAAAAACCAGATAGTAGTTTTTTAGTATTTAGTACCGATTACATTCATCAGTATTCCAAATTGGGTAGTTTAACAAGTACTCTATCCCATTCCTTAGGCTCAATTAATGCCTCAGCAATAAATAGTAACAGTACTATTATAGTTAGTCATTCTTCTTCATCTTCTCCAAGTATAAACTCACTATCTATTTTAGATTTAACAGGGGCAATTATAAACACAAGTACTGTCACTAATTCTTATAGTAAATTTTTACAAAATTCCTTAGGAGATTATTATGGTTTTACCTCTAACCATGTTATTGAAAAAATAAATCCTTCGTTAACTACAATTAATACAAGTAGCTTAAGCCAAGGTGCTTTTTTAATTAATGATTTTGATATCTTAAATGACACTATTTATGCTTGTGGAAAAAATGCCTCTAATCATTCAGCCATTTTAAAATTTGATGGAAATTTAACCTCTCAATATATAAATACACTATCTAATCCAAATTACAATTTCACAAGCATTTCTTGTCAAGCAAATTCCTTAAATATAGTTTCGAATGATTGGGCAACTAATTCTGCACTGACATACACTTTAACCAACAATAGCACATCTTATTTTAAAACTAATTTATCTGGAAATATTAATTTGAATCAAGATGCTTATGTTATGGACTATACTGTAAATAATGGCTATGCCTATTCTTTACCACAAACAAATACAATGTCTCCTATATATAGCGAATATCATTACCAACTTAAAGTGAATGTATTTAATGCGAGTGCGGATACATTAAAATCAGTTTACTTAAACATGTTACCTCGTAATTTTCAAGGTATATGTGGGAAAAAATTTTATCATCAATTATATACAAACCTATCTATTGCTCCAAATACTTTTAGTACCATTTTTACAAACTATATAAACGATGAAACATATAGCGGAAGTTCCTTAGTTGCGGGGACAACTTATACGCTATCTAATGTTTGTTTTTGGACATCTTCGCCTAACTTTAAAAGCGATGCAAATCATGCCAATGATGCTTATTGTGGCAACGTTATACTGCCTGTTACAACTGGATTAAAGGAAATTAATGCTGAAACAATTACTGTAATTGCTTATCCAAATCCAACTTATGATAACTTACAATTTAATCATTTAAAAGATGGTATTAATTATATGGTTACGTGTTATAATATCACTGGAGAAGAAAAGCAAACACAGCTTATCTCAACTCAAAATAATGAAATGAATATGATGTCATTAGATAATGGTATTTATATTCTGAAAATTTCTGATGGAACTCATACGATACATCAAAAAATAATTAAACAAGATTAATTAAACAGACAGCTACGAGCCTCTTTGCAGAGATTGCTATAATGCAGCGAATGGTTTAAATTAAACTATTTATTTTTTTGTTCCCACGTTTCCTTATCTATTTGATACACAAAATTTAAGCGATTAGGTTCGCCATAATATTCCATTTCTATTTCAGCTATTTTTTTAGCGCTTAACTTTTCGATGGCTCTTTGAGAACGAATGTTATAAACTCCTATATGTAAAATAACCTTATCAAAAAAAGTAAAAGCATGATTGAGCATTAATGTTTTTAATGAACGATTAAACGCTCCGCCCCAGTGATCTTTAGCTAAAAAAGTGTAACCAATGGCAAGAGACTTTGCATCATAATCAAAATTATAATACCTTGAACTGCCAATGGGTACATTGGTTTGTGCATCATATACCAAAAACGCAGCTTTCGACTCCATAGCTCCTTTAAAAAAAGTCTCAAATACGAGTCTTTTATAGCGGTCTTTATTTGGGTGTTGTTCCCATATCTCAGGGTCAGAAGCAATACTATATAACGTTTCGAAGTCCTTTTCTTTTAAAGGTTCTAATTTTATTAACTCATTTTTAAGCGTTGGTTGTAATTCGAAATGCATCATAACTGTTTTTAATACTATTATTTTTTAACCTTACCTATCATGTCGTGGATAGCATCAACTACCAAGTCTGGCTCATCTTTCTGAATAAAATAGCCACTTTTAGAGGTAATGACAATTTTGGTTTGAAAATTTATTGTTTGCCAGTTTTTAAAATAATTTAATTTATAATCTATTTCTTTTGAAATGTAATCATTCTCAACATCAGCAACGGTAGACAAAATAACCGTCATAGGAATAGTAGTTGGTATATTTATTTTTTTTACAATGCGCTGGTTTGTCGAAAAACCAAGGCTATCAAAGTCAAAGCATTTTAAAGATTCAATATGATTACCTTTTGTTTTTCCAGTTACTTTTAGGAAAG
>JAYVDU010000218.1:0-5200 GCA_043749245.1 Bacteroidota bacterium
ACAGTTGGCGGGGTATCGCCGTTACGACAGAAAAAAAATACGACTTTGGGTGGCGGGTTATGAGCGTTTTTGCTGGCGGATGATCAGCGTTTTATACATCAACACGCTGAAATAACTAAACCAGTTGTTTTTCTTTTGTGGAATAAGAAATTTGAAGGTGCTTGTGAAGAATATTTAAAGGCTCATGAACATTATCGTCATGGTAGAAATAAAGAATGTTTGTCGGAATGTTTAAAAGCCTTTGAAAGTACTATTAAAATAATTTGTAAAGAAAAAAAATGGGGCTTTAAGCCAACAGATAATGCTAGTAAATTAATTGAGATATGTTTTGTAAATAACTTAATGCCAAAATTTTCAGAATCTCAATTTACTGCATTTAGAAGCTTACTCGAAAGTGGTATCCCTACTCTCCGAAATAAACTTGGTGGGCATGGCCAAGGACAAATACTTATTAAAGTAGAAAATAGAATGGCGAAATATGGACTCAATCTAACTGGTTCCAATATAATTATTTTGGTTGAACAAAGTGAATTGCAGTAATGTCGGTAGTGTCTGCAAACTAATCTCTTTTTTTAAGTTAACTATCTCTTGCATTGACAAAGCAATTATGATAGTAAACAAATAATCCCTTCATTATGTGAAGGGATTATAAGGAATGACAATTAAAAGTGAATAACAATGGAATAAAAAAACTTGAAATAATTAATATAAACTTAAAATAAAAAGATTAGGCAATGATATACTTGTTTACACCGGCTAAGGATTATCACTTAATATATCTCCAACATCGGACTTTTGATTCATTAGCGATACCATGTATGTAATGGCTTTAGGTAAATCAGTGAATTTTTTGAGCACGTATTCTTCCTGATTTGTTTTTAGCAATAATTCTATTGTAGCAACGTTTCGCGGAATAACCTCTTTGCCAGATATAGCTTTAAAAACCAAATCATGTAATTGAGATTCAGCTGAAGAAAGACATTCGGTTGCTATTTCTTTTAATGTTTGAGGGGACAATGTTAAGAAGCTTGCAAGGCTTGTTTTGGAAGTTAAAGAATCTTTTTCTTCCCACCTAAAGATAACCCCGTGTTTCAATAAAATATCACATAGGATATCAAATGGAATTTCGATTATATCTATACCGAAACTACGCATCAATTTTTTGGAAGGTGCCGTCCAGTCTCCGATTAACACCGCTATACTCTTTCGAATTGTAGGATATGTTGTACGTAATTTATAGTGAGCAACACAAGTCCAAGATGCTTTGTCTCGATTATGTTTTTTATAGCGAATATACTTACATTCAATTAAAGCAATTGGATCACCCTTCGCGTTTTCCACAACCGTATCAATTTGATATTGGTTGCCAGTATCGTTCACTAAAAGAGTTTTTGTTCCCTTTCTTTTTCCAGGTCTGGCACCACCAGTATCAACGTAACAATCAGTGTCTTTTAGGGCATCCCTTACAATAGTATGAACATGAGCTTCTATCAGATGGCCTATGGCCTCTCCGAGAGCACTCGCAGGATTTGGCATATGGTTTTAGTTATAAAGTGTTACAATTGATTCTCTTAATGCGACAGAATGCCGTTGCGGGTTATGCGCCCATTTACCGCCCCGCAATCTAAGGACATCTATTTTATAATCAGAAAAACCAACACACTTCCCTATTTCTCCAATTAATATATCAGTAGGGATATGAACACCGTATGGCGCTGAATCACCTAATATGTAAAGAGCTTTAGCACCATGCTTTAAAACCCTTTGATTCTCTTTTAATATCTTGTACAGGTCATTGAAGTATCCTATTGTCAACAAGTCATAGCTTTTCTTCCCCCCCTTTATTAAACGCAAGGCACTCAACTTTTCAACCGATTCAATTAACCGACTATAAACAGCCGGACAGTCTTTTATAAAATCGTTTGAGAAATTATACTTAGTGTCCAATCTTGATATTTGAGTGGTTGCACTCGTAATTAACTTTGTACGTATCTTATTAGAAATCTCTCCCCAATTATTAGCCGCGCCCATAAAGTACATTTCGAGCCTTGTCCTATCCGCATAATCGAAATTGTTAAGGTATGGCGGAGAAGTAAATATATGATTTACGGAATCAGTTTCGATTAAGGCGCTTGTGTCCCTTGAATCACCTAAAAATATGTTGTGGTTTGTATTTATTGGTAACGATGCCTTTTTGATCAATACGAAGTCACCAAACATTTTCAAAAGTTTCTTAAAATAAGTTTCAGCCCCCTTTTTTGATGTGCTGGTAATTTTAATCTTGTTGGGCGCAATATACGGCCAACCAGTTGCCGCTATGGACACATCTCTTAAAACGCATATAAGGGCTACATTTAAAAATGATTTAGTTTCTTCAGAATAGGATAGTTTACGTATCGAATCCCTAATAACAGTTAATTCAAATAATGTTTCCGGCAAAAAACATTTCATTATTAAATCCGGGAATTGGCTCTTAAAATACTCGTCGGGATTGCGGGGGTACTTTGTTTGAGAGAGGTTTTTCTTGAATATCTCAATGGACTGTAATACCTCATTACTATCAATATCCCAAAACATTTTTGCTTTGGTTATGGGAAATACAAACGGGTGTGCCTCAACTCCAACCGAATTATAGCCCATGCTTTTTGCTACTAAATTAGTAGTACCGCTCCCCATAAAGGGGTCGTAAATAACACTTTCACCTATGGTTAGCTTCTCTTGTTTAATGCTGTGCTCGACAGCCTTAAACGAAAACCCTGCCGGATATGTAAACCATCCGTGTATTGGAGCCTTTAAACTTTCCCTAAAGGTTCCCCACTCCGAGATTTCTTTTTTCTCTGCAATTATCGATAATTCAGCGCCGTTAAACATTTGCTAAAATTAGGTTTTAGATGTGAACAATGAAATTTAATCTTTAGTCTTTATCCGGCTTTCCTGCACGCGCTACAGCACCTAAGATATTGCCAAACGATGCGTGCTCTAACGGTGTTTTAGTTATTGACGGTTGTGCAATCTCTACCGTTTGCCCCTCTTTAGGTATCTTACCATTTACCACAATGTTTGAAGCTATCTTATCGAAGTCTGATTGAAAGCTTTTATCCTGTATAACTCTATACTTTTCATACTGCTTTTCAGCATATACTTTTGCTAGTTTTGACGTGATAGAACCTGCGTTTTTAAGTAAATCGTACTCATTAAATTTCAAAAAGTCATCCATTTTTTGAACCCAGTCACTCATTTTCATCAATTTGTTTCTCCGTGCTTGCAAATCGGCATAATCTAAATACATGTTAACTACGGAGTTTAGTTCTGAAATCTCTTCTTGATTAAGATAGTTTTTTGCAACATGGGTATCAGTCTTTAGGACTTTACCATCAGGGGCATTTTTCCATGTCTTAAGACCCATGTTTGGAGCTTTATAATCGGCTCTTGATTTCACAATTTCACCTGCGGTTTGATGCGTTATCGCAAACTCTAATTTATTTTGAACAGTTGCAAAAAAAGTTTGGGTAATAGGAGAGTTTTTGTCATAATCACTACTGCATTGAGCATATATATCTGTTATTTTTTGATAAAATCGTCGTTCAGACGCACGTATTTCTTTAATGCGTTCAAGTAATTCTTGAAAATAATCTTTACCAAATAAAGTTTTACCTTGTTTTAACCTGTCATCGTCTAAAGAAAACCCCTTAATCAAATACTCATTTAAAATATTAGTAGCCCAAATTCTGAATTGTGTCGCTTGATATGAATTAACCCGATACCCGACAGATATTATTGCGTGAAGGTTATAAAATTCCAAATCTCTTGTTACATCCCTGCCACCTTCATTTTGAACTATTCGAATTTTTCTAATAGTTGCCTCTTCATTTAATTCATTGCTTTTAAAAATTTCTTTTAAATGATAGTTAACAGTAGGGACTTCTACTCCAAAAATCTCAGCCATGCCTCTTTGAGTCGTTAGCACAGTATCCCCATCTGTGATTATCCTTACTTTTACCTTACCTTCATTAGAGGTGTAGAATAAAAAATCGGTATTCTTAGTGATATCTTCCATTACTTTATAAGTTCTTTATAGGTTAAACGACCTGCAACATTTGATAATATTAAATCAAAGCGGCCTGCTGTAGTAAACTTGCGAGTGTTGTAACGTAAACTAAATTCATCGACATAAGCCTGTAAATGCTCTTTACTTACCCAGTGATAGATACCATCAACACCACGTTTTAAATGGCTCCAAAAGTTCTCTATGCCGTTTGTATGAAAATGACCGTTAACATATTGCTTTGCGCTGTGTATCACTTTGCCATGACTGTAGTCTAAACCTAATTTGTTATAAGCCGGATATTCATCGGTAATGACAATACTGCCTAATTCAACTGACTTTCTAATAATCGGCAATAATGTTTCTGCTTTTGTATTAGGTACAACAACCGCCTTTACGTGTCCAGTCTTACGATCTTTCATACCAAATACAGGCGTTTTAACATCGTTGTTACGACCTGATTTGCCAGTTTTCTTATTAGCGTGTTTATTGAAATCTTCACCACCCATGTAAGTTTCATCGGCTTCAACAACACCATCAAATTCTCTCTTAAAGATATCAGTATTAAATGCGAAACGCAAACGGTGTAACATAAACCAAGCGGTTTTCTGTGTTACATCAATATCTTTAGCTAACTGGTGAGAAGAAACTCCTTTTTTGTGACTTGAAAAGATGTATAAAGCCATGAACCATTTTATCAATGGTATCTTAGTATCTTCAAATATAGTACCTACTTTAGCATTAAAGTATTTGCCTGTATTCTTGCATTTAAAGCCACGTGCTGTAATATAAACCTTAGATGTTTCATCGAACGGAGAAACAACAACTCCATTCCAACGCATCTCGGCAAGGTATTCCATGCAAGTCTTTTCGTCAGGGAAAGCTTTAACTAAATCTAAGATACTTTTGAAGTCGAAAACCATAATGCTGTTTGATTATGGTGTAAATATCGACATAATAAAATTACTAAATAAATCTATTTAGTGTAAATTTGTATATCATTGCCAAAGATTATTACAGTTTATCAATCAAAAACTTTCCACATATAAAAGTTCTGAACATTGGGGTAAAAACTCTTAGCTCTCAAGCACGAGCTCACGCTTTACAGGAACATATTTACTGTATAGCTTGTCTCTCTGTTCTTTGATGGTTTCA
>JAYVDU010000219.1:0-5178 GCA_043749245.1 Bacteroidota bacterium
ATCATTGAAAAGAGACTTTTTGTTGTTGAGCGGTTTGTACATACTCATGGCAGTTGTCACGAATTATTTGTTAGTGCCCATGTCCTTATATCAAGAATTTATAATCACGAAATTAGGTAATAAGCAGGCTCAGATAGTTTTGCCTATAGTCTTCAAGTGGAGATATTTAACATATTTTATGGTGCCAGTATTTCTGGGCATAAAAGTTTCTATTGTTTCTTTTCTTTTATGCACCGGAATTTATTTTATGGATGGCCGCATTGTTTTTGGTAGAATATTTCATCTATGCATTATTTGTGAAAGTGTTTTTCTAATCCCGTCAATTGTGAAGCTGTACTGGTTTTTAATTGTAAGGAAAGGGTATTCATATAACGATATAATTACTTTTAGCCCTTTTTCAATGGCAAATTTGTTAAAATCTGGTGATACACCGGAATATTATCTTGTGGTCTTACGCAGTTTGAACATTTTCGAAATGCTATATTGGTTGCTTTTAATTTTAGGTGTTCGTCGGATCTTGAATTTTTCTAATTTGAAAGCTAGTGTTCTTGTAGGAAATTCATACGGTTTAGCTTTTATTTCTTGGCAGTTGGCAATAATGTTCTTTACCCTAGATAAACTGTAAATGAGAAAGTATTCTGGATATTTTTTGGTGATTTTTATTACATTAATTATATCATTTAATGTGTTTTACTTTTTCAACAGGGTTGTTTATCACAAAAAAGTCCTAAAGGTTAAGTCGACATTAAACATAAAATTTTTGTCTGCAATATTTCCGTCCTTTAACCGAACCTCTGCTGAAATTAAATCTACTGTTGTCATTTTGTTCGATTCACAATGTGATTACTGCCAACATGAGGTGAAATCACTTCTTGCTGCTCCAGAATTTTTTAAAACAGCCAATGTCTTTTTTTTAACGTCTGAAGGGAAAGATGTGATAAATCCTTTTCAAAAAAAGATGCAAATAGTAAATGTTAATGGTATTGGAGTTGGAAATGTCAACTATTTGGAATTAGTCAACACTTTTGGGAGATATAGAGTTCCAAAGATTTTGGTTTATGGGAAAGATTTCAAGTTGAAGAAGGAGTTTTCAAGAGATGTTGAGGTTGATAGTCTTTATAAGTATACGCATTGAATACGGCAATTAATAAGAGGCATTTAGTTTTCCAGATTGATGAAGCTGATTGTGGAGTTGCATGTTTGATGACATTGATAAAACACTTTGGCGGTCAAATTAGTCGTGAACAATTACGGCATTTATCTGGTGCAAACTTAGACGGAACAACTTTACTAGGGTTATATCAAGCGTCAGTCAGTCTTGGCATGGACGCAAAAGGTTTGCGAATTAAAAATATTGTTGACTTATCAACTGTGGTATTGCCTGCGATTTTGCATGTTAAAGCTGCGAAATCTGGATTTAATCACTTCGTTATTTGCACTGCTATTAGTGCTAATCTTATCCACATATGGGATCCTGCTCGAGGGGAAATAAGCCTAACTTTCCAGGAATTAATGGATATTTGGGAGTCCGGCGCAATGTTAACAGTAAAGGCTTCTGATGAATTTAAGACGAAAAAGCAGGAATCTTTAATCAAATACAAGTGGTTATTTGAAATAATCAAAGCCGATATATTTCTAGTTTATATCGCTTTGTTTTTCGGAATCATTGTAGCATTGCTAAATTCGACTTTAGCGATATTTTCCCAACAATTAATAGACAAATTGTTGCCTCGTCACAATATTAGCCAATTGATCTTAGCTTTATTTTTATTGGCTTTTTTGATGTTTATAAAAGCAGTAATTAATTATTTAAAAGAATTTTTTTTAGCTGTTCAGTGGAGATTGTTATCTAAAAAAATCGCGACGTTCTTTTTTAATTCCTTACTCTATCTACCTAAGAGTTTTTTTGATAGTAGAAAAGTCGGTGATTTAGTTGCCCGAATGAATGATAGTAGACGTATTCCGAGCGCTGTCTCATTTGCTGTTGGAGTAGCAATTATTGATGCTGTGACATTGGTAATCACGCTAATAATATTAAGTATTTTTTCTTTTAAAATTGGATTAATATTATTTTTTAGCTTCCCAGTATTCGTAGCGATCATGTTAGCCTTCAGTAAGAAAATTCTAATAAGCCAACGCGACAATGTAGTTGCGTATTCTAATGTGGAAAGTTATTTTATTGATACCATTACTGGAATTGACGTTATAAAATCCAACAGTCTGCAGCCTGTAGCCTCAAGTAGCAATGAGATAGTGTATGTGAATTCGTTAGAAAAGTTTTTTAACCTGAATATCTTATCAAATAAATATTCTTTGGTTATGGATTTGGTTAATGCGTTTGTGGTTATTCTAATCATAAGTACAAGTTCAATAATGGTTCTGAAAGGAACAATGAAATTAGGGGAGATGATGGCGAGTTTAACTTTTACTGTGACAATATTATCATCTGTTTCAAGCTTAATACTTTTAAACATTCGGTTATCAGAGGCTTCCATTTCATTAGAAAGAATTTGGGAATTTTCAAATATTACTTTGGAACAGCAAGGAGAAATTACTGAATTTCCTGACACTGTAATTCTAAAATCTTTTCTTATAAAAGATTTGTCTTTTAGATTTCCCGGATCACCGTTATTATTAAAAAATATAAATTTACGTGTTTCAAAAGGCGAGATTATCGGTATAAAAGGCAAAACTGGATCTGGTAAAAGTATCTTAATTCAATTGTTACAACGGTTCTACACCAGTGAAATTGGCTCCAAAATTTCATTAATTATAGAAGATAGAACCACTGGTTTGGAAAGAGATGTGGAATGGGAATCTATTACACTAGTCGATTGGAGACAAATATGCGGCGTTGTGCCGCAATTTGTTAAAATTTTCAATGCTACTATTATTGAAAATATCGCTATAGGTAATAATCTGAAGAATTTTGAACAGGTGGAAGAATTTTGCGAGGAAACTGGGCTTGGTATTTTTTTTAAATCTCTCCCAAATGGTTATATGACTTTGGTTGGTGAGGAAGGAATTAATTTATCTGGTGGTCAGAGACAGATTATAGGCTTTTTGAGGGCTCTTATAAGAAAACCTCAACTAATCCTCTTAGACGAATTCACTGCTGCTTTAGACATTGAGGCTGAAGAATTGATTCTAGACTTTATCTACAAGTTAAAAAGCAATTATTCCGTCATTCTCATCTCGCATAGAGATAAGCCAATATCAATTGCTGATAGGGTCTATACTTTGACTGAGGGAAATTTATATTAAATGGGGGTCTTTTTTTTTAATCAACGAGTGGTGTCTTTATTCTCGCAACTAGTCGGGGGTATTGTCAGTTTTTGCACTGACTTTTTTGTGTGTCCATCGGCGATGTTTTTATAAGGCTACTTTAATATAAAAATATGGTATTCTTATAAAGGGAAATTGAACTGCTTTATGACATTGAAATTCGAGACTTGCATATTTGTTTCAATTAATTGGTGCTGCATTAGCGATTCAAACATTTGATAGATCAAATTGATTATGAAAAAGGCTGTTTTTGTAATTGCCCCATTTCAAGGACATATGAATCAGGCTTTTCAATATGCTAAATCATTGGAAAAATTTGAAATAGATTGTGTGTTTGCTTCTCCGGAGAATATGCGATCGATAATTCAACAAAATGGTTTTTCTTTCCATCCATTCAATGGGTTGGAATTTGGAACTGGCCAAGAAAACATGACTTCAAATGGGGAAAGGAGGTCTTTCATTGACAATATGTACTTGAGATTAACGGGGGAATTGTTTAAGAAGAGATTTGATGAATATATGCAGCTGTTATCGAAAGTTGCGACAGATTATTTATTGTTAGATACTTTTCTGAGTACTGATCTGGTTGTTTGTCAACCATTGCTAAGGAAGCGCAATGTTTCCATTTGTTTCCTTCAAATGATGTATTCACCTATTCTTTCGTTGAAAATACCTCAGATTACTTCTGTGTTGTTGCCAAGTGATAGGCTGCTTATAATACTTAACTTCTTTAAGTGCAAAATTGTAATTGGAGCCAAACGGATCTTTAAGTTTTTTGTTTTTTTCGGTTATGATGATTACTCTTTGTTGAAAAGACAATTAAAGAAAACTGAAACAAATGTACTAAGCATAAGAAAAGATAGATTGTTTCATGTTTCTTTTTACGGCATTCCAGAAATCTTATTAGCTCCAATAGAATTCGATTTTAAATTTAATCAGTCACTAACAAATCAATATTATTCCTCTTATTCTTCTATTGCTAATTCTTCTTTTTTAGGAGAATCAAAAGCACAAGAAATAGTAGATGGTATGAAAATTGTTAAGTCTTGCGGAAGAAAAGTAATCTACTGTTCTCTGGGAACTCTTCATTCGGTTCATACATCAAACAAATCTATTCTTTTTTTTAAAAAAGTAATTACAGCATTTGTCGATAGAGAACAATTTTACTTGATAATTTCGGTTGGAATGGAACTCTTCGATAAAATTAAGGTTTCATCAGATAATGTGCAAATTTTTGCGACGGTTCCACAATGTGAAATATTAAAACTAGCTGATGTTTTTATAACCCATGGCGGATTGAATTCGGTGATTGAAGGTATAATTTCTAAAGTTCCGATGGCTGTTTACCCTCTCACAAATAAGTGGGATCAAAATGGTAACGCCGCAAGAGTTGTATATCATGGTGTAGGTTTGAGAGGGTCATTTAGGTATGATACAGAAGCGGAAATTCAAAATCGTGTTAATGCATTGTTATTCAATAGCGTCTATAGAATCAATTTAGAGAAGCTATGCCGTAAGATTTCAATGGGTAGTGAAAATGCAGGCTCTGAATTACCAATATTTTACTCAACCACACTTGAGTAAAATTTAATACGGTCCCTTGTCAATCGAGGTACTATAGAACTTGGATTAAAATAGCAATATAGAATAACTATCCAATCATCAAAGGTGGTTCGCCCAATAGCGTTGTCGATCACAGACCGACGAGCGCGAGCCGGCAACGATTGGATTCATCAGCGAACAGGAAAAATATTGTGCCGGTGGTGAAGCGCAAGAATTATTTATGGTTGTGGCCAATTATTCAATCGTCAAAATTATGACCTATCGATCAGTTCACCAAATGAACAAGGAGGGATTCTCCATCCGTAAAATTGCAGCAGAACTGAATCTTGA
>JAYVDU010000220.1:0-5165 GCA_043749245.1 Bacteroidota bacterium
TCCATTTTCTTAAACAGCATTACGGTTTTTATCAATTAGTGGTAAGGCTTTAATAAAATAAATAAAATGAAAAACGGAGTAGTAAAATTTTACAACGAGGCTAAAGGTTTCGGATTTATTAAAGAAGATAATGGACCTGAAATTTTTGTTCACGCAACAGGTTTACAAGAAGAAATTCGCGAAAACGATAACGTTGTATTTGATGTACAAGATGGTAAAAAAGGATTAAATGCAGTAAACGTTAAGTTGGCATAATCCATAAAATTAAAAAAATAGTAACAATATAAAACAAACAAAATGAAAAACGGAGTAGTAAAATTTTACAACGAAGCTAAAGGTTTCGGATTTATTAAAGAAGACAATGGTCCAGAAATTTTTGTTCACGCAACAGGATTACAAGAAGAAATTCGTGAAAACGATAATGTAGTTTTTGACGTACAAGACGGTAAAAAAGGATTAAACGCAGTAAACGTTAAATTAGCGTAATTACTGATAAAGTATAAATAACAACAATAAAAAACAAATACAATGAAAAACGGAGTAGTAAAATTTTACAATGAAGCAAAAGGTTTCGGATTTATTAAAGAAGATAATGGTCCAGAAATTTTTGTTCACGCAACAGGATTACAAGAAGAAATTCGTGAAAACGATAACGTAGTTTTTGACGTACAAGACGGCAAAAAAGGCTTAAATGCAGTAAACGTTAAATTAGCGTAATTACTAATTGCTATAAATTTAAAAACCGCTACAGCAAAAGTTGTAGCGGTTTTTTTGTGGAGTTTAAAGAGCTCGTTTAATAATAATACCAACTGAATTTATGATTTAGACTGAAGATGTGAAGTTGTTTTTTTATCAAAATGATTTATAAAAAACGTTGCATAGCCCATGCCCACATGCTTACTCAAACATATACTATATGCTTACAATGGTTCTATTTTTTAATCACGCCCAAGGTGTGAGATGTAAAATAACAAACATATTGGACTTATAACTTCATTTGGTATAAATCTATTATTTACTCCAATACGCTTAAACTTCCTAAGCCTTCTCTAATAACTATAATATCTTCGCCTGAGCAATCTAGCACAGTTGATGCATGAATAGAGCCAAAGCCACCGTCAATAATCATATCTACTTGTTTTTCATATTGCTGATAAATAATTTCAGGATCCGAAAAGTAATCTACGATTTCATCATTGGGGTTATGTAAACTTGTGGTAATAATAGGATTTCCAAGAGCTTCTACAATGTGATAACATATTGCATTATCAGGCACACGAATTCCTACCGTTTTTTTATTTTGCTTTAATAATTTGGGTACATTCTGATTGGCCTCTAAAATAAAAGTATAAGGACCAGGTAAGGCTTTTTTCATAACCCTAAAAATAGAATTTGAAATAGGTTTTGCAAATTGCGATAAATGGCTTAAATCGCTACATACAAAGGAAAAATTTGCCTTTTCAGGTTTTATGTTTTTAAGCTTGCATAATTTTTCAATAGCTTTTGGGCGAGTCATATCGCAGCCCATCGAGTAAACGGTATCAGTTGGGTAAATAATAATACCATCATTTTTAAGGCACTCAACAATAAGTTGTATGTCTTTTGGTTGCGGACTAGTGTAATTAAGGCGTATAAGCATAGTACAAAAGTATCTAAAAAAATGGTAAATTAGCGCATTCAAAAATTTAAAACGTGTTATACAACAGACATATTTTATTGGGTATAACAGGAGGTATTGCAGCATACAAGTGCGCGCATTTAGTTCGTTTACTTATTAAAGAAGGAGCAATTGTAAAAGTTGTAATGACAAACAGTGCCCAGGAGTTTGTAACAGCAAAAACGTTATCGGTATTGAGCAAACATGAAGTCATTACTGATTTTTTTGATGCAAATAATAATTGGAATAATCACGTGCAATTAGCCGAATGGGCTGATGTGATGCTAATAGCGCCTCTTACTGCTAATACCTTATCTAAATTTGCAAACGGATTGTGTGATAATATCGTTAGCGCATGTTACTTATCGGCACGGAGCAAGGTATTTGTTGCACCCGCTATGGATTTAGATATGTACCAACATCCCACAACTAAACAAAACATACAAACACTTATTACTAATGGTAACAGTATCATTCCTGCCGAAAGTGGTGAATTAGCAAGTGGTTTAATAGGAGAGGGAAGAATGGCAGAGCCTGAAAACATAATATCTTTTATTAAAACAGAATTACAAAAAAGCTTACCATTAGCAAATAAAAAAGTATTGGTGAATGCTGGCCCAACATACGAAGCGATAGATCCTGTTCGATTTATAGGAAATCGTTCTTCCGGAAAAATGGGAGTAGCTATAGCAGATGAGTTTGCTAAATTAGGAGCAGACGTCACATTGGTATTAGGTCCCTCTCATCAAAAACCAAAACAACATCAAGTAAATATTATTGAAGTTGAAAGCGCTCAAGAAATGCTTACTGCGTGCGAATCAGTTTTTAAACACGTTGATATTGCTGTTTTATCCGCAGCTGTTGCTGATTATAAGCCCAAGGATGTAGTTACTTCTAAAATAAAAAAGAAGGATGCCACGTTTTCGCTCGAACTCATAAAAACAGATGATGTACTTGAAACACTTGGCAAACAAAAAACGCATCAACTTTTAGTTGGTTTTGCTTTAGAAACGGACAATATGATAGAATACGCTCAAGAAAAAATAAAGAAAAAAAATCTGGATTTTATAGTTGCTAATTCAGCAATAGAGCAGGGGACTGGCTTTGCAGTAGATACCAATAAAATAACTATTATAGATAAACACAATAAATTGTATAATTTTGAGTTAAAAAGCAAGCAAGCAGTGGCTCAAGATATTGTTAACTTTGCTGTTGATTTATTAAAATTAAAAAAATAACTATGTATAAATATTGTGTTTTATTTTTCTTAGCATTAAACATTTTGTCTTTCCAAGCACAAGAGCTTAATTGCCAAGTAAGCATTGTATCTACGCAGGTTCAGGGAACTACCGAAAAACAAATTTTTGATCAGTTACAAAAATCCATTTATGATTTTATGAATAATACTAAATGGACTAAAGATCTTTATACATCATCCGAACGGATAGATTGTTCTGTATTAATTAACGTAACAACTAAAACGAGTGCTGATGAATATACGGGAACCATTCAGGTTCAGAGTCGCCGTCCTATTTATAAAAGTTCTTATAGCTCACCCTTGGTAAACTATATTGACGATAAATTCTCATTCAAGTATCAACAATTTCAACAATTAGAATTCAACTTAAACACTTTTCAAAATAATTTAACGTCTGTATTAGCCTTCTATGCTTATGTAGTTATTGCTAATGATTATGATTCATTTTCTAACATGGGCGGAACTGAGTATTTTCAAAAAGCCCAATTGATTGTTACTAATGCACAGAGTGCGTCTGAGCTTGGTTGGAAATCTTTTGAAACAAATAAAAATCGTTACTGGATTACCGAAAACGCTTTACAGCCAGTATTTCAGCCCATTAGAGAATGTATGTATAAATATCATCGTTTAGGCTTGGATATTATGTATGAAAAACCTGATGAAGGTCGGAAAGAAATTTTAAAGTCGACAGATTTATTGTTGGCCGTTTATAGAAATAGACCAGCAACTTATATTATGGAATTATTTTTTAATGCTAAAGCAGATGAAATTGTAAATATTTTTTCGAAAGGCTTGCCTGATGAAAAAACAAAAGTGGTGGAAACCCTTACAACAGTTGATCCTGCAAATACTACTAAGTGGTATAAAATACAAGCTAATTAAGTTTAACTCATAAAAATTTAACAATTTAATTTTATGAGTTAGTTTCTGAGTCTTATTTGTTTTGTTAGTTTTACATCTTTGAAAAAATAAAGAAATTCATTAACTAAAAAATCATGAAGAAAAAATTATTAAGTATTGCATTACTTGTTATAGCTATTTCATCTGTAGCACAGGACGTTACAAAGGATGATGCGGATAAATTGCGTGCTGAGGCTGAAAAATTAAAAGCAATGACTACAGACACCATAAAACCATGGCAATTTGGAGGAATTATTTCGGTTAATGGCCAACAAGTTTCATTAACTAACTGGGCTGCTGGTGGTAATAGCTCTATCTCTTTAGCGGGTTTAATTAATGCGTTTGCACGTTATACAAAAGGGAAAATTGTTTGGGATAATAATTTACAATTAGGTTATGGTGTGATTAAACAAGGTTCTAATAAAAAATGGTGGAAAAATGATGATAAGATTCAAGTTACATCAAAACTTGGTCGCGAAGCAGCTAAACATTGGTATTATTCTGCCTTATTAGATTTTAGAACTCAATTTGCAGATGGTTATAATTACCCAAATGACTCTGTTTATATTTCCCGTTTCATGGCACCTGGCTATGCCTTAGCGTCCATAGGGATGGATTATAAACCAAATGACCATTTTTCGGCATTTATATCTCCAGTTACTGGAAAATTTACGTTCGTTAACGATGATAAATTAGCCAGCGTTGGCGCTTTTGGTGTTCAAAAAGACATTATGGATCCTTCTGATACAACTAAATTTATTCAACATCATAAAACACACCGCGAAGAATTTGGTGCTTATTTTAAAATGCAATACCAAACTAAAGTGATGGAAAACATTACGTTTCAAACCGTGTTAGAGTTATTTTCAAATTACTTCCATAACCCACAAAATGTGGATGTTAACTGGACTACCTTAACTACCTTTAAGGTAAATAAGTTTATTTCAGCTACCCTATCTACTCAGTTAATTTATGATGACGATATAAAGGTATTACGCATTACTGGAGATAATAAAGGAACTACGGGCCCCGATGTTCAATTTAAGCAAGTGTTAGGGGTAGGGTTTTCTTATAAATTCTAGAGAATTCAATAAATTAGTTTTTGTGTATTTCTTTTTTGATTTTTATAAGAGCCTGTTTAAATTTATATTTTAATAATTTTTACAACGTATTTTTGATCGAAAAGCGGTAAATTTTGCAGAGATAGTTGGCTACTATCTCGAAAAATTTAACGAATTTGTAGACAAAAAGGCGTGTAACAAAATTATTAGATAAATTTTAAACAGGCTCTAAGTTATCCATGCGCTCAATTCGTGCGGGTGTTGTTGAACTTCAATTTTAAAAATCTTC
>JAYVDU010000221.1:0-5153 GCA_043749245.1 Bacteroidota bacterium
ATCTGTTTGCCAAATATACCGTCTTTTATTAAATACGTTTATACAACTTGATAACTGGTTGTATATTATAAATATATGGTAAAGCCCGAATGATAACTGGTGATGATTATTAAGAGCCTGTTTAAAAATTAACTGGCTCTTCGACAAAAACAGTGGTACCGATCTATCGGTATTATTTTTTTATTTTCTTTTGCTTGACCAAAAGAAACAAAAGTCAAGGCGAAAAGCCATATCCATTTTTTCTTCGCTCAAAGAGCCTTCGCAGTTCCACCAGAAAAATATGTATATCGCTCCTTTTCGCCAAAACCAACCGCACTACTACCAACGTATGCGTTTGTTTATTTAACTCAATTCCACTGTTTTTGTCGAAGAACCAATTAACTCAACAATCTAATTGATTTTTTAAGGGCCTCTACAAAAATATCGACTTCTTCAAATGTATTATAAAAAGCAAAAGATGCTCTAATGGTTCCTGGTATATTATAAAACTGGCAAATAGGTTGCGTACAATGATGTCCAGAGCGAATAGCCACACCATATTTATCTAATAAAGTACCTATATCAAAAGGATGTATTGAGCCAACATTAAATGAAATGACAGAGGTTTTATGTTTAGTATTACCATATATTACTAAGCCTTCAATTGCTTGTAATTGTTTAGTAGCGTATTGCAATAAATCGTCCTCGTGTTTTTGAATATTCTCAAAACCGATTTCAGTAACATAGTTAATTGCTGTTGCTAAACCAATACCGCCTTCAATGTGCGGAGTTCCTGCTTCAAACTTTAAAGGTGCATCAGCAAATTCTGTTTTTTCAAGAGTCACTGTTTTAATAGTCCCGCCACCCGTTTGGTAAGGACCAAATTTATTTAACCAAGATTCTTTAGCGTATAATACACCTACGCCTGTTGGCCCAAATAATTTGTGACCACTAAACACATAAAAATCACAATCTAAATCTTGTACATCCGGCTTTAAATGAGGAACTGCTTGCGCTCCATCTATTAATACCGCTGCTTGTGAAAGAGAGCGAATTGTTTTGATAATTTCTTTTACGGGATTGATTGTTCCTAAAGTATTAGAAATTTGAGTGAATGAAACTAATTTCGTTTTTGCTGTAATTAGTTTAGGAAGCTCTTCTAATAGTAATTCCCCCGCTTGATTTATGGGAATGTATTTTAAAATTGCTTTTTTTTCTTCACACAATTGTTGCCACGGAATAATATTACTGTGGTGTTCCATTTGTGTAATGATAATTTCATCGCCTTCGGTAATTGCTAAATTACCAAAACAATGGGCAACAAGATTAATGGATTCTGTTGTTCCTTTGGTGAAAATGACTTCACTCGCTTGTTTAGCATTAAGGTGTAATTGTATGGTTTTACGGGCTTCTTCGTAAGCAATGGTAATTTCTCGGCTTAAGGTATGAACACCACGATGTATGTTTGAGTTTTGATAGGCATAATAATGCGAGATGGCATCAATTACCGCTTGAGGTTTTTGAGAGGTTGCGCCATTATCAAAATATATTAAGGGTTTTCCGTTCACTGTTCTTGATAGAATAGGAAAGTCTTTGCGTATTTTAGATAGATCTAACATGTTTAAAATGACTTTGGTAACATTAATAAAAACGGCAAGGCTTTAGTAAAATCAGAACTTTCGTAATCAAATCCAATAGATAGATTTTTATAATACTCAGCTTTGTTTTCGAAATAGTATTTTTCGCTTTCAATCATCCACGCTTTTTCTTTTATGAAATGAGATAAAAACCATTTTTCTAAAAGCCTACCAGCTCTGCCATTACCATCATTAAACGGATGAATTTTCTCGAAATACAAATGAACAAGCCCCGCAAAATAAAATACTAATTCAACGGGTAACTCATGTTTCAACAGGGTATCAATATCTTTAAAAAATAAATCAAATTCTTTTTTTAAATAAATTACTTCAACTGCAACATATACTATTCCTGTTTTACCCGCTACAACAACGTTACCTTTGCGCAATTTACCTTGTGCAGACGGTATTAAAAAAGATTTAGACAACAATTTATGTGCTTTAAAAAAACTTGATTTAGTGAGCGGGTTCTCTTTAGCAAATTGATAGGCGGACACCAATTCTTCTATTTCTTTTATTTCTTTTGTTTGCCTCAATGCCTTTGATGAGGCGTATTTTAAAAAAGAATCTAAGCTTGTTGTATTTCCCTCAATGTTTGAAGAGTAAGTAGATGCAGAAGCTTCATAATAATCAAAATTAAAAGGAAGCGTAACTGGTTTTAATGATTTTATTTTTTTTTGTATGTCTATGTTCAAAGAAGCTGTATAATCTTCATATAAAATGGGGTTTAATATTTTTAGAACTAAATTCATTTTTAAAGTGTTTTTTCGAACAAATGTAATACTCTTTCTTTTAAAGAATCAATTTCAATTTTATCAATTAATTCTTGCGCAAAGGCTTGTAGCAATAATTTACGAGCACTCTCGTCGCCAATACCACGTGCTTTTAAATAGAATAATGCTTCTGTATCAATTTTACCAGTAGATGTTCCGTGCGAGCATTTTACATCATCTGCATAAATTTCTAATTGTGGTTTAGTATTGATTGTTGCGTCGTCACTCATCAAAATATTTTTACTGCTTTGATAGGCATTAGTTTTTTGAGCGTCTTTTCGAACAAATATTTTTCCGTTAAATGTTCCTGTAGATTTATCTTTTGCGATGCCTTTATATAATTCGTTGCTTTCGCAATGCGGCATTTGATGATCAATTAAGGTATGGTTATCTATTTGTTGTGATCCCGTTCCAATAAACAAACCATTTAAATGCGCTTCGCAATTAGTGCCTGCTAAAACTACATTATGATTATTACGAACTAATTCGCCACTCAATGTCATTGTAGTATTAATGTAATTTGAATGCTTACTTACTTTAACTTGATTGGTATTAACCGAAAAAGATAAAGGACCTTCATTTTGAAACGTATGGCAAATGACTTTAGCATTCTCATCTACTAATTTTTCACTCACAAAATTTGAGAACACTTTAGCTGTTCCGATATTATAAAAACTTTCAACGATGGTTACTTCTACATTTGCTTGTATATGAATAAAATTGCGTGTATTGATAACAGAATTACTGTTACTACTATTCACATAAATTACATGAAGAGGCATAGGAATCACATTTCCTTTTTCTATTTCTAAAAACAAACCATTACCTGTAAAGGCTGTGTTTAAAGCAATTAACGCATCCGTATCTGATTTTGCCTGAGATGACAATAAGGCTTTTTCGGAAGAAGATAATTCGTTGAATGATTTAACGGTTAATCCCTTTACAATCATTTTTTCACTTAAGGCTTCATTATAGCTTCCATTAACGACTATTAAATTAATTGCTTCATCTAATTTAAGAGGAGCAATGTCGGCGTTGGTTAATTCATTAAAGGATTGTTCAACCGATTTAAATTCTTTACGAAGAACGGCTTCAAGATTACAATATTTATAATCTTCGTGTTTATTATTGGGAATGCCTTTATCTTCTAAATACCTGATAGCAGAAACGATTTCAACATCGGGCATAAACGCAATTTTACTGGAATTTTTTTGTAATTGCTCTAGCAAATTTTGTGTTACAGCACTTTTATTATTTACAACTAACGACATATTAATCTGCTATTTCAAATTCTTTTTTAATTTCATCATATCCTTTTGCCTCTAACTCTAAAGCTAATTCTTTACCTCCGCTTTTTACAATACGACCTTTGTAAAGAATGTGTACAAAATCCGGAACTATATAATCCAATAACCGCTGATAATGTGTAATTAAAATAGTGGCATTATCTTTTGATTTTAATTTGTTTACCCCACTTGCTACAATTCGTAACGCATCAATATCTAACCCACTATCAGTTTCATCTAAGATGGCTAACTTAGGGTTTAACATTGCCATTTGAAAAATCTCATTACGTTTTTTTTCACCGCCGCTAAATCCTTCATTTACACTACGACTTGCCAATTTAGCATCTAACTCCACTAGTTTAGATTTCTCTTTTACTAAGGCTAAAAAATCCTTGGCTGGCATTTCTTCCTGGCCATGGTATTTTCTGATTTCATTTACAGCAGTGCGTAAAAAATTAACATTACTTACTCCCGGAATTTCAACAGGATATTGAAACGCTAAAAATAATCCTTCGCGAGCTCTATCTTCAGGAGATAATTCTAATAAGTTTTTCCCATTAAAGGTTACTTCACCTTCAGTCACTTCGTAATCTGCACGACCAGCTAAAACACTTGATAATGTTGACTTTCCGGAACCATTAGGGCCCATGATGGCGTGAACTTCGCCAGCTTTAACTTCTAAATTTATTCCTCTTAATATTTCTTTATCGCCAATTGACGCATGTAAATTTTTAATTGTTATCATAATCTTTTTATTTATCCTACTGATCCTTCTAAACTAATTGCTAATAATTTTTGTGCTTCAACAGCAAACTCCATTGGTAATTTATTTAATACTTCTTTGCAATAGCCATTGACAATTAAGCCAATTGCTTTTTCGTTATCAATACCACGTTGCTTACAATAAAACAATTGATCTTCACCAATCTTACTAGTCGTTGCTTCATGTTCTACTACGGCTGATTTATCTTTAATTTCAATGTAAGGGAACGTGTGTGCTCCGCATTTATCGCCCATTAACAAACTATCACATTGAGAAAAGTTACGTGCATTGCTGGCGCCTTTTTTAATTTGCACTAATCCTCTGTAACTGTTATTACTAAAGCCTGCCGAAATTCCTTTTGATATAATGGTTGAACGCGTGTTCTTACCAATGTGTATCATTTTGGTTCCGGTATCCGCTTGCTGATAATTATTAGTTACGGCTACCGAATAAAATTCGCCAACCGAATTATTTCCTTTTAAAATAACAGACGGATATTTCCAAGTAACCGCAGAGCCCGTTTCTACTTGTGTCCAGCTAATTTTAGAATTGTCTTCTAAACAAATTCCTCGTTTGGTTACAAAATTAAAAATACCGCCTTTGCCATCTTTATCGCCAGGATACCAGTTTTGCACGGTACTATATTTTACTTCAGCATTTTTGTGAGTAATAATTTCTACTACCGCTGCGTGTAATTGATTTTCATCACGTTGAG
>JAYVDU010000222.1:0-15480 GCA_043749245.1 Bacteroidota bacterium
AAAGATGGTTACCTTTAATGGCGAAACTAAAGAATACTTAATAGAAAAAGCATTCGAGGCAGATTTTGCTATTGTTAAAGCATGGAAAGGCGACACTGCTGGTAATTTAATTTTTAAAAGCACTGCTCGTAATTTTAATCAACCGATGAGTATGGCAGGAAAAATTACAGTTGCAGAGGTTGAAGAATTAGTTGAAGTAGGTGAATTAAATCCAGATCATATTCATACACCAGGTATTTATGTTCATCGTATTTTTCAAGGTGAAAATTATGAAAAACGTATTGAACAAGTTACAGTAAGAAAAAAAGATTAATAGTTAAAAATATTTTATATTAAAGGTTATGTTAGATAAAAACGGAATTGCAAAACGTATTGCCAGAGAAGTTAAAGATGGAATGTATGTAAATTTAGGAATTGGAATTCCTACGTTAGTCGCAAATTTTATTCCTGAAAATGTAAATGTTGTGTTACAATCAGAAAACGGTATTTTGGGCATGGGCCCCTTTCCTTTTGAAGGTGAAGAAGATGCCGATTTAATTAATGCAGGAAAGCAAACCGTTACCTTATTAAAAGGCTCATCAATTTTTGATAGCGCTATGAGTTTTGGTATGATTCGCTCACAAAAAGTAAACCTAACCATCTTAGGAGCTATGGAAGTGAGTGAATATGGAGACATTGCCAATTGGAAAATTCCAGGAAAAATGGTAAAAGGCATGGGCGGCGCTATGGATTTAGTTGCTTCGGCAAAAAACATTATAGTTGCCATGCAGCATGTAAATAAAGCAGGAGAATCTAAATTACTTCCTAAATGTGATTTACCTCTTACAGGTATCAGATGCGTTAAAAAAATTGTGACTGAATTAGCAGTGCTAGACATACTAAAAGAAGGCGGTTTTCGTTTATTAGAAAGAGCCCCTGGAGTAAGTGTAGAAGAAATTAAAAACGCCACAGCGGGTAAATTAATTATTGAGGGTGAAATTCCTGAAATGGTGCTTTAGAAAAACAAGTATTAAATTAATCAAAGCTTTTAATAAATGCCATCCAATGCTAAAATAGATATGCAACAACCCTCATCAATAAAAATATCTGTTGTAGCATTGCTATTTATTATTGTTTTTTCCTATGCAACTGCGGACTTTTGGCAAGCTTGGAAAAAAAAAACTGGAACACCATTTACTTGGGATGTTGAGCTTTATTACTCTTATTTGCCCGCAACGTTTATTCATCACGACTTATCCTTTAAGTATGATGATAAACTACCTATGCAAGTTTTAGAAAATGGAAATAAAAATCCAAAGTATACTTGCGGTATGGCTATTATGTACGCGCCATTTTTTTACATAGGTCATCAAATGGCTAAGTATCAAAATTGCAAACTTGATGGATTATCGGAGCCATACGCAACAGCTATTCATTTTGGTAGCATTTTTTATGTGATCCTTGGCCTATTTTTTTTAAGAAAAATATCCCTTCAATTCTATTCAGAAAATATTACTGCCTTATTATTGATCATTGCATACTTTGGAACTAATTTATTTAATTACACGTTGCGAGATGGCGAATATTCTCACGGATATTTATTTTGCTTGGTATGTATATATACCTATCTCATTATCGCTTGGCATAAACAACCAAAATATTCTACTAGTATTTTTATAGGCTTATTAATTGGTCTTATAACATTAATAAGGCCCACAGACGCGCTATTTTATATTGTCTTCCTTCTTTATGGGGTAAAGAATAAACTAGATTTGAAAGAGAAATTACATTTATTTATTGTCCATAAATGGAAAATAGCTGTCATATTTATTTTTGGCATTATTATGTTATTGCCCCAAATTATTTTTTGGAAAATTTATACAGGTCATTATGTTTTTTTCTCATATAATCAAGAGAGATTTTTCTTTGCAGATCCTAAAATATGGGAAGTATTATTTAGCTATCGAAAAGGATTTTTTGTTTATACACCTATCATGATATTAAGTGTTTTGGGTGTTTTCTTTATGAAAAAGAGAATTCAAGAATTTCAATTTGGCATTATACTATTTTTTGTAATTAATTTATACATAGTCTCTTCTTGGTGGTGTTGGTGGTATGGCGGTAGTTTTGGAATGAGAGCATTAATAGAAACATATCCTCTTTTGTTACTTGCTATGGGCGCTTTTTTTCATCATGTTTTTTCAGTTGTTTCCAAGAGTAAAATTATTGATAGTATTAAAAAATATGGAATAATTACATGTGTTATAGTTTGCATTTGTTTAAATATGATTCAAACCTATGAATGTAAAGTTGGATTAATGCATTTTGACTCTATGAATAAAGAAACGTATTGGCAAATATTTGATGAGTTTGATTATGAATCTCACGAAGACTATGATCAATACATTAAATCTTTAACAAAAATAGACTATGATAAAGCAATAAATGGTACTGACAGAGAAGATCATTAATTATAGATGCTAAACTACAAAAATTATAAATACTCAACCATTGCCTTTTACTTTATAGTATTACTTTCTATTTATTTTATTAAATGGGGAAATTCCGAACATCCATTTACAATGGATGTTGATCAATACTATTCTTATTTAGTAGCACAGTTTATACACCACGATTTTACTTTTCATTTCCCTCACCATTATTGGTTAGTAGAAACGCCAACTCAGCAATATATCCCAAAAGTTACTATGGGCTTAGCATTTTTGTACCTTCCATTTTTTACTATAGGAAATATCATAGCGCACGTTTGTAATTATGAAACATTAGGCTATAGCGCTCCCTATTATTGGAGCATACATATTGGATCAATTTTATATGTATTAATTGGGTTATGGTATTGTCGAAAATCTTTACTACTATTTTTTAAAGAATGGGTAGTAGCCTTAAGTCTTTTATTTGTTATAATTGGAACAAATTTATTTTTTTATACTTACAAAGAAAGTGAAATGTCGCACGGACTTTTGTTTTTTTTATTTTCAGTATTTATTTATCATGTATTAAAATGGAGGCAAACAGATAAAATTAAACACGTTTACTACTTTTCTTTTATTGCGGGATTAGTAACGCTTATAAGGCCAACAGAAATACTAATTTTACTTTTCCCTTTATTAATTTATGTAAGTAATTTTTCACAATTAAAATCAAGACTCATTGAAATAATAAATTTAAAATGGAAATTGATATTTTCTTTATTCATATTTTTTATACCAATAATCCCACAATTGATATTTTGGAAAACACACACTGGTCAATTTTTATTCTTCTCTTATGGAACCCAAGAAGGTTTCTTCTTTGCTGATCCTAAATTTTATAGTGTATTATTTGGATGGAGAAAAGGTTGGTTTATCTATACACCAATTATGATTTTATCTATTATTGGGCTATTATTAATGTTTTTTAAAAGAAAAGATTTGTTCTTTTCAGTGTTTATTTATTTTGTATTAAACCTCTACTTAATTTGTTGCTGGTGGGACTGGGGTTATGGTGGAGCATTCGGTATGAGAGCTTTAGTTCAATGTTATGCATTTCTAATTATTCCATTTGCATTTTTTTTAAATTGGTCTTTATCAAAAATCAAAAAAAATGTTTTGAGATTTATATTAGGAACGATAACAGTTACATACTGTTTATTTTGTAGTTATAACAACGTTTTCCAAACATATTTAATGAATAATAGCTTAATGCATTGGGATAGCATGACTAAGGAGGCATATAAATATACTTTTTTAACAACTGACGTAAACAGAGTTTATTTAGAAACGATGTTTAAGCATCCCAACTACAAAGAAATGAGAAAGGGGAACAGAGATGAATAAAAACCTAAAAATTGCGATAATTATACCCTGTTTTAATGAAGAGTCTAATGTTTTACAGTTATCAAATGAAATTGAAAAAACTATTTTTTCGTTACCTATCGAAGTCAAACCAATATTTATAAATGATTGCTCGACAGACAATACAAAACTAATACTTGAAAAAAATAATTTAAATCATATTAATTTATCAGTAAACTTAGGTATTGGTGGGGCAGTGCAAACTGGTTTTAAATATGCTTTAAGAAATGGGTTTGATATTGCGATTCAAATGGATGGAGATGGACAACACCCCCCAAGTGAATTGGAAAAAATAATATTGCCTATATATACTAACGAAGCTGATGTTTCTATTGGATCACGTTATATTAACAAGGAAGGCTTTCAATCATCAGCATTAAGAAGAATTGGCATTAATTATTTTAAATGGTTTAATAAACTACTTACCGGAATTACCATATATGATAGCACATCTGGTTACAGAGCGCTTAATAGAAAAGCCCTTGAAGTTGTTTCAGATTATTACCCCGATGAGTATCCTGAACCTGAAGCAATCATTTTGTATAGCATAAATAAATTAAGGATAAAAGAAGTGGCAGTTATCATGAGAGAACGGCAAGGTGGCGAATCGTCGATCAGAGCTTATAAAACAATTTATTATATGATAAAAGTTACTTTAAGCACTTTGTTTTTATATATTAGCAGATTAAAGTCAAGTAATGAATAAAATTGAAATATATTTTGACAAAACAGTCAACTTTCTTAAAAATAAAGATTTTTTAGCAGCTATTTTAATTGTTTTGGTAAATGTGATTTTACGTTCTACCAATCTCACTAAAAATAATTTATGGTTTGATGAACAATTTAGTCTGTTTTGGTCGCAATTCGAAAACATCAAAGATGTAAAAAATGTTTCCGAATGGGACGTCGTTCCTCCTGGTTTTAATTTAATTGTGCATTATTGGACTTCCTTTTTTGGAATAACGGAATTTTCAATCCGTTTTTTAAGCTGCCTGGCAATGAGTTTAACTGGGGGTTTAGTTTATATAATTACCAAGCGAACATTTAATTTTAAAGCTGCAACTATTGCCTCAGTCTTATTTTTAGTGAATACAAACCTATTTTATTATTCACAAGAATCGAGAAGTTATGCCTGCCAAATGCTGTTAGTGGCTGTTTCGTCGTGGTTGTTTATTTCACTTATTAAAAAGCCTAACCTTATTTATGTTATACTTTTGGGGGCTGTTAATTATTATTTATTTTACATACATTTTGCCACCTTATTTTTATTCTTTTGGCAATTTATATTTGCCGCACTTTACTTTAAAAACAATTTATTGAATTGGTATTTAATATCTGGCGGCGTTTTTTTATACTTGTTATTTCCTTTTATACCAAGGGTATTATCATTAGTTCAATCAAATGGTCAAAATTTTTGGTTGGCAAAACCTACATTACATGATTTCAAAATTTATATTGAGGAATACTTTAATGCTAATTATATAGGAATACTAATTGCCGTTTTATGTGCAATTGGTTTATTCTATTTTATAAAAAACTTTAATAATGAGTCTAAAAAAACAACACCACAATTAATTTATTTTTTTCTTACTGGTTTCGGATTAATTATTTTAGCATATATTGAATCAACCTTAAGAACTCCATTATTTTTAAAAAGATATATTTTAATATCCAATATAGGAGTTATGATTACCGTATCATATCTAATTTCACAAATTCCGATTAATAAAAAACTATTTATAGGGCTAATAGGATTAATTATACTGCTCGGACTTTATACAATTAATTACAACACCTATAAAGGTTGGAATTACAAACGACAAATGGCAATCGTAAAACATCTTAAAACACCTAATACAGCAGTAATTACAGATAATGAATTAGAATTTTACTATTATGACCAAGAAATATTTAAACACACTTCTAACCTATCAGCAACACTTAGTAAAGAAAATATTTTTATTGTATATGATACTATTATGCTAAACAAAATTGATTTTAGTAAATTTAACAAGCTGATTGTATGCAATACGTGGAAAAACAACCATGATTTAATAAAAGAAGAATTACACAAAAAATTTGCTAAAAGTTCAGAAATAATTTTCGAAAACGATGACTGTAAAACACACATTTATATAAAATAAAATGGATTTAATAGAAGCTAAACATAAAACGAATACAGAACGTCACCCATGGGAATATGCCAGATTTGAAGTTCTAAAACATTTTTTTAAAAAAGAAATTATACAACATAAAAATAATCCAACAATCATTGATATTGGTTGTGGCGACTCTTTTGTTGTAGAATCAATTTCTAAATTATATCCACAAGCAAATTTAATTGCCGTAGATACTGCATTCACTCCAGAAATTATTGAGCATTACAAACAAAAATTACAAAATAAAAATATTTCTTTCTATTATAATATTGATGAAGTTCCTATTACAATTAAAGCAGATTGTATATTACTTATGGATGTAATTGAACATATAGAAAAAGATGTAGATTTTTTAAAATTGGTAAAAGAAAAACCATTTACTACAATCGATACCAAATGGTTTATAACTGTTCCAGCTTACCAAAGTTTGTTTTGCATGCACGACACCTTTCTTGGGCATTTTAGAAGGTATGATAATGAAATGCTTACTAAACATACAAACCAAGCTAATCTTAAAACTTTAAAAATCGGCTACTTCTTTTTTTCATTATTACTGCCACGTTACTTACAAGTGAAAAAAGAAAAATCACAAAAACACGCTGATAGCACTACCGGATTAGTTGAATGGAATGCAGGTAGTTTTAAAACAAACCTTATTAAAACTGTTTTAGTCATAGATTTTAAAATCAGTTCTTTTTTTCAAGCCATCGGCATTAAACTACCTGGACTTTCAAACTACATAATATGTCAAAAATCGGCATAGTCGTTCCTTGCTACAACGAGTCGCTGCGTTTAAAAACGAAGGTGTATGCAGATTTTATATCTGCGCATCAATCCGAATATGACATTATTTTTGTAAATGATGGTAGTACCGATAATACCTTAGAAGTTCTAAAAAAAATAACAGATCTCTTTTCTGATAATTGTTCTATCTATAATTTAAAACAAAATAGTGGGAAAGCTGAAGCAGTAAGACAAGGTGTAAACTTTGCTTATGAAAAGAAACAATACGATTACATTGCCTATTTTGATGCAGACTTAGCAACACCTTTGTCTGAAATTAATTTATTAAAAAAGATAGTTATTAATAATCCTAAAATCGTGATGGTATTATGCTCTCGCATCAAACGACTAGGATCAGAAATTAATCGAAAAACAAAACGACATATACTAGGTCGAATTTTTTCTACATTTGCCAGTAATATTTTGAAATTACCAGTTTATGATACACAATGTGGTGCAAAATTAATTAAAGCTGAAATTATACCTTATGTTTTTGATAAACCATTTATAACAAGTTGGATTTTTGATGTAGAAATTTTAGCGAGAATCAGAAACAATAATAAAGCAATCATAAATACAATTTTAATAGAACACCCCGTTACAAAGTGGGAAGACGTTGATGGTTCCAAATTAAAAATAAAACACATGTTTAAAGTGCCTTTAGAACTTATTAAAATAAAAAAACTCTATAATCAATAATATGGAAAATGTAATTTCATATCGTTTACAAATTATTGCTATCAGCATAGCTTTGCTATTTATGTTTTTTATCTTTAGATTAATAACTAGAGGTAAATTACGTGAAGAGTATTCTTTTATTTGGATAGCCTGCACAGCCTTATTATTACTCTTCGCTATTTGGCGAAATGGCTTAGATATTATTGCTAATCTATTAGGCATTTATTATGCGCCATCGCTTATATTTTTAGGTGCTATATTCGCTATGGTTATTTTTTTAGTTCATTTATCTGTGGTTAATTCGAGCCAACATAAACAAATAAAAAATTTAACTCAAGAAATGGCTTTGCTGAAGGAAAAATTAGATTCATTTTTAAAGACTAATCAAAACGAAAAATAATTACATTTAAGTAAAATATGGTATTTAGTAGCATCGTTTTTCTTTTATATTTTTTACCCATTTTTTTAATAGTCTATTTTTTAATAGATAAAAAATATAAGAATGGTGTTATTTTATTAGGTAGTATTTTCTTTTATGCCTGGGGTGCTCCTAGGTTTATTTTCGTTATTTTATTTACCACATTTTTAGATTTTCATTTAGTAACATGGATGGATAAAACCACTCATGAAACTAAGCGCAAACTGATGTTGTTGCTTTCAGTATCTATTAATTTAGGGCTCTTATTTTATTTTAAGTATTCTAATTTTTTTATAGAAAATGTGAATGCAGCGTTATCACTATTTGGTGATAAGCAAATTCATTGGACTAAATTAATTTTACCAATTGGTATTTCGTTTTACACGTTTGAAACCATCACTTATGTAGTTGATGTATACAGGCGCATTCATAAGCCATTAACTAAATTTTGGGATTATCAATTATACATTATTTTATTTCCCAAACTCATCGCTGGTCCTATTATTCGTTACCACGAATTAGCTGATCAAATAACCGAACGTAAAGAAGTGATTGATGATAAACTAACAGGCTTTTACCGTTTTGCTTTAGGCCTGGCAAAAAAAGTTTTAATTGCCAATCAAATGGGCCAATTAGCGGATGCTGTATTTGCATCTAATTATTCCGAATTAGGTGTTCTCACTGCATGGGTTGGAAGCATTGCTTATACGTTCCAAATTTATTTTGATTTTAGTGGTTATAGTGATATGGCAATAGGGTTAGCAAAAATGATGGGCTTCAAATTTCCCGAAAACTTCAACAATCCTTACATCTCACAAAGTATTACTGATTTTTGGCGCAGATGGCATATCACTCTTGGAAATTGGATGCGTAATTATTTATACATTCCTTTAGGTGGAAATAAAGTATCTACAACCCGTTTGTATTTTAATTTATGGATTGTTTTTTTAGCCTCTGGGTTATGGCACGGAGCAAGTTGGAGTTTTATTTTTTGGGGCGCTTATCACGGATTCTTTCTGGTAATAGAGCGAGCCTTTTTTGGGAAAATATTACTGAAAATAGGAAAAATACCAAGTATGCTACTTACTTTTTTTATCGTAAGCATCGGTTGGGTGTTTTTTAGAGTAGAAAAAATAACAGATGCTTTTAGCTATCTTAAAACCATGTTTTCGTTTAACACTCGCTCAAACATGGACTTTAGTAACGAATTTATAGCTTATTTTTTAATAGCAATTTTGTTTGCGTTTTTTGCAATTGGCAAATGGGGACAAAAAATTCAAGATGCGGTTTATTTTAATAACTATTCAAATACCAAACATATTTTAGTTTGTGGCACATGTCTATGTTTATTCTTACTATCGATTGGATCAATAACTTCATCCGGATTTAATCCATTTATTTATTTTAGATTTTAATGCGTCAATTTGCTCATATAATTAAAAAGGGGTTGCTACTATGTATTTTAGCCGTGTTGTTTTTGCCATTAATACAAAGTACATTTACAATGAGAGAATTTTATCCTTTAAAGGGTGATGTGTCGTTGCCCGCTAATATTGAGTTTAATAAGCAAGGCTGGTTTTCAGGGAATTTTCAGCAAAAAAAAGAAGAGTATTTGAATGCGATGTTTGGCTTTAGAACTTTATTTGTAAAAGCACATAACCAAATCGCTTACAGCTTATTTAACAAGGTAAATGCACAGGGTGTTATTATTGGAAAGCAAAATTATTTATATGAAGAGAGTTATATTAATGCTTACACAGGGAAAGATTTTTTAGGAGAGGATAGTATTTCTCATACGATTAATCGATTAAAATTTATTTCAGATACTTTAAATAAATTAGGTAAACAATTAATTGTGGTATTTGCTGCCGGTAAAGCTTCGTTTTATCCTGAATATATTCCTGACTCTTACTTCCCAATTAAAGAAAAAACAAATTATAAATTACTCTCAAGCGAAGCCTATAAAGCTGGATTGAATATGATAGATTTTAATAAATGGTTTATGGATAATAAACATAAATCCAAATACCCATTATATCCTCAACATGGTGTTCATTGGAGTACCTATGGAACTGCGCTTGCCGCCGATTCATTAATCAAGATGATGGAAAACCTGAGGCATATCGATATTCCAAATTTAAGAATAACAGGTATCAAAATGGAACAACCACATGATGTGGATTACGATATTGCTGATGGTATGAATTTGTTGTTTAAATTTAAAAGCTTTGATGTAGCTTACCCACAAATGAAAGTAGATGATACATCGGGAAAAACTAAACCAAAAGTATTAGTAATTTCTGATAGTTTTTATTGGGGGATGTATAATTTAGGTATCGCAAACTGTTTTCAAAACGATCATTTTTGGTACTATAATAAACAAGTATATCCTGAATCTTTTAAGCAAGAGTTATTTGCCAATGAATTAAATATTGGTAACGAAATACAAAAGCACGATGTTATCGTTATTATGGCTACAGAAGCGACTCTTCGTAAAATAAGCTGGGGATTTATAGAGGAAGCCGAAAAATTTTATAAGGGAATTAAAACTAGTCTGGGAAAAGACAACGAAGATTATAAAAAAATAAAAGAAATCATTGCCAGTATTAAAACAAACCCTCAATGGCTTGAAGATACAGAAAAAAGAGCTCAAGAGAAAGGTATAAGCTTAGATTCCTCATTAGTACTAGAGGCTATGTGGCAAATAAAAAGTGCTAAGAAATAACCCCCCTATAAATTACTCAACATTTCTTCGCACATAAATTCGGCAGCTTTACCGTCGCCATATAATTTCGGAAAAAGTATATTGGTTTTTGATGTCAGTAAATTAAATGCCTCTATAATTTTTCGCTCGTCCGCATCTGTTACAATAGCGGCACGGCATTCTACAAGTTCTACCCACTCCGTTTCAGGGCGAAGAATAACACAGGGCTTCTCAAAATAAAATGCTTCCTTTTGCACGCCACCACTGTCTGTCATTACAATTTTGCAGTTTTTTTCTAAAGCAATCATTTCTAAAAATGATACGGGCTCAATAATTTTAAAATGTTTACTTGCTTTTATTTTAGTATACAATTCTGCATCTAAATTAAAACTCAACAATTTCGCCGTACGAGGATGCAGCGGCAATAATACATCTAACTGATTTTGTTCGGATATTTTATATAAGGCATTAAACAAGGCGTTCAGTCGTAAAGTCTCATCCGTATTATTGTTTCGATGAATGGTAGCTAAAATAAATTTATTTTTCTCTAAATTATTTTTTGAAATGATGGTCGTTTTTGTTTCGGCAACTTCGCTAAAATATAAACTGTTGTCATACATTACATCACCACTATGGTATATTTTAGGGTTATTAGCGGAGTATGGCTTCGTTGCATCAACTTTAAATCCTTCTTTTACTAAATTAGCAAAGCCAGTTTTTGTAGGTGAAAACAATAAGGTAGATACATGGTCGCACATAATACGATTCACTTCTTCGGGCATTGATTTATTGAATGAACGTAAACCCGCTTCAATATGCACAACTGGGATATGAATTTTGCTAGCAGCAATTGCACCTGCTAAAGTCGAATTTGTATCGCCGTATAATACAATCGCTTGAGGTTTTTCCTGCATCAATATTTCTTCAATGCCTGAAATCATCGTCGCTGTTTGCTTTCCGTGACTTCCACTCCCTACATTCAAATTATAATTTGGAGTAGGAATCCCTAACTCATCAAAAAATACCTGACTCATATTTTCATCATAATGTTGACCTGTGTGTACAATAATCTCCGTTATCTGATTCGAAAATCTTTTTTTAATGGCTCTGCTTAATGCCGCTGCCTTTATAATTTGAGGTCTTGCGCCAATGATGGTTACAATTTTTATCATAATTCTATAGTATGCCTTCGTCTGCAAAACTAAAATATGCCTGATCGCCAATAATTAAATGGTCTTGAACAGTCATATCTATAAGCTTTGCGGCCTCTTTTACTTTTTTTGTTAAATGTATATCTTCTTGACTCGGTTTCAAATTACCCGACGGATGATTGTGCGCTAATATAATTCCAGAAGCTAAGCACTCTATTGCCGGTTTAAAAATAAGTCGTGTATCTACAACAGTCCCATTAACACCGCCTTTACTAATACAATCCGTTTTAATGACATTATTATTTCTACTTAAAAAAATAACCCAAAACTCTTCGTGTGGTAAATCGCTTAGCTTTGATTTAATTGTATTATAAGCACTTTGCGAAGAAGTCACTTTAATTTTTTCTTCTAAACCAATATCCGTGCGCCTCCTGCCTATTTCCAAAGCCGCTAAAATAGTAACTGCTTTTGCCTCTCCTACTCCTTTATATTTTTTTAAATCATTGAGTTGTAATTTCGCTAATTGATTAATTGAGTTTTGATTTCCATTCAAAATGCGTTGTGCCAATTGTATAGCCGTTTCTTCTCGATTACCAGATGATAACAATATTGCCAATAACTCAGCATCAGAAAGCGCTTGTCTGCCTTTTGTAATCAGCTTTTCGCGTGGACGATCATCCTCGGCTAAAGCCTTAATTGTTAAACGTATATTTTCAGAATCTTCCAATTACAGTAAAAATAAGACTTTTAAATATATTTAAAAATAATACTTTTGTAACTATGTCTTTCTACTCATCCTTTCAAATACTTAAACACAAAGAATTTAAGTATTTTGTTTTTGCTCGTTTTTTTTTAACACTAGCTATACAAATGCAGATGAGTACCATCTATCTGCAAATTTATTATGAATATAGTAAAGAAGAAATTGTACTAGGTTTAATAGGCCTTACGGAGGCTTTACCATTTATTGTCACCTCCTTTTTTTCGGGATATTTGGCCGACATTATTAATCGAAAAAAAATATTACTCGTTGGTTGCACCGCTTTATTAATGGGCACTTTATTCTTATTAGGATTCAGTAGTTCCCTCTTTCATTGGATACAAGGCTTTGGCATGTATGCCTTATTTTTTGTGGTGTTTGTTTTTGGAATTATTCGTTCGTTTTTAGCGGTTACGATGGCGCCTTTTATGAGTCAGATTATTTCTCGCGAATTATATACACAATCTGCCACATGGAATAGCACCGCCTGGCACGTAGGCTCCATCCTTGGCCCTGTAGTGGCAGGCTTGCTGTATGGCTATCATCATTCGTTTCATGCGAACTGGTGTTATGGGATTACCTGTATCTTGTTTTTATGTGCTTTATTTTGTTTTAGCATCATCAAATCGAAACCCTTACAAGCTAAAGTAAAAGGAGAGTCCTTTATAGAAAGCATGAGTGCGGGCGTTAAATTTGTATTCAACAACAAACTTGTTTTAAGCGCGCTTTCTTTAGATTTATTTGCAGTATTGTTTGGTGGCGCAGTAGTGCTTATTCCTGCCTTCACCGATAAAATCTTACATCTTGGCCCAGAGGCTTATGGGCTGCTAAGAACAGCTCCCGCTATTGGCGCAGTAGTAATGGCATTTTACTTAACCGCCAACGAACCTGCTAAATATGCTGGCAAAAGTTTATTATTTGGCGTTGCTTGCTATGGCTTATTCACCATCTTGTTTGCACTATCTACCAATTATTGGGTAGCATTTGCGATGCTTTTTTTTACTGGCGCTTTTGATAATATCAGTGTTGTAGTAAGGCAAAGCATTTTACAATTATCTACACCTGACGACATGCGCGGACGAGTAGCGGCAGTGAATAGTATTTTTATTGGAAGTAGTAACGAAATTGGCGCTTTTGAATCAGGAGTAGCAGCACGAATTATGGGCTTAGTCCCATCCATCGTTTTTGGTGGCGTGATGACGATCCTTGTTGTATTAGGCGTTCATAAGCTAAATCCGGATTTGAAAAATTTAGATTTAGAAAAATTAGAGTAATTTATTTTGAAGCCCTAGTTAACTATTATTTCCAAAAATCGTAATAATTAAACCATTGGTGAGGATGCGCCTTCACCATTTTTTCAACTTCTACTATATATTTTTGTAAAAGCTCCTCACAAACCCTTTCTAATTCAGCTTCTCCACGCACTCTGTTAACTTGTATCGGTTCTTCTGTCGAAAATTGATAGGTATGATTATCAGTTTTAACAGCAAACACAATACATAAAGGCACACCAAATTTAGCCGCCATTACAAAGGGGCCTGCTGGGAATTTAGCTGGTCTGCCAAAAAAATCAGCCGTTAAGGTTTTAGCGCCTTCTCTGTATCTGTCGCCATGCATCACCACAAGTTCGTTATTTGTAAAGGCTTTGTGTAACTCTATAATATGACTTTTTGTTTCTTCGTTAATGGCGATGATGTTTATTTTTTTTTCTTTCATTTTGCCATCCATATATTCTTTCACTTCTTCTTTTTCGTTCGAATACATCAATACATTAAAAGCAGTACCAAGCCGGTTAAGGCCTTGCCCGGCTACTTCCCAATTACCAATATGTGCGCTTACTAAAATGCCTCCTTTGCCAATAGCAGTTAATTCGTTAAGCATATTTCCGTTAACATGTATGACTTTAAATGCATTTTTAATACCCGACATCACAGCTACTTTATCCAAAATAGTTTGCCCTAATAAAAAATTATTTTTATAAACCGCTACTCGTGCCTTCAAATTGGAGTATCCGTGCACTTGCATAAAATAATTGCGAATATGAATATTAGGCTTAGAAAATAAAAAGTAATAAAAAGCAACAAAGCGCAAAATGAAATATGCCGGACTTAAGCCAAAAGTTGCAAGGATAACATAAAATAGTTTGTACCCAGTTACTTTAGCTCGTGATTGTCCATCCCATTTATTTTGTGCCGACATTATTTGATTTTTGAGTACTTTTTTAACCTTATAAAAGTAAGGTAATTATAGAAACGTTGTTAAACAAAAAAACAAAACAGGATGTGTTTTGTTTTCAAATGTATAATTGAATTATCGAAATTTAAGCAACTGCTTTTTCTTTAACCTTATTCTCACAATAGTTATAAAAATCTTGGAATGTCTGAATGGCTAAAAAATCTTCTCCTTTAACTTTAAACCCGAAATTGCTTTCAATAACAACAACAAGATCTACATAGTCTAAACTATCCAGCTCCAATGTATCTCTTAAATTTCCTTCAGAAGTGATTTTGGACTCATCAACTTCGAACTCTTCCACTAAAAACCCATTTACGGTTTTTATAATCTCTTCCTTTGTCATAGTTTTGTTGTACTAAGTTACTTACGACCTTCCATTAAATACCTTTTTGTTGTTGAACTTAATTTTTAATTCCGACAGCTATCGGAAACTCATTTACTTATGTAAACTGCGCTTTAAAAAATTTGTTCGCCTAAAAAACTCTATTTAATAATGATGTTCTTATATCTGAATACAAAATTAATGAAATTTTTTAATTATCAAAGTTGAATTTGTCCCGCCAAAGCCAAATGAATTGGATAGTATGCAGTTTAAAGGGGTTTCTTTGGTTTCAGCAATAATATTAAGTTTTTGAGAATCTTCATCTGGATTTTCAAAGTTGATAGTCGGTGCGATAAAGCCATGTTGCATCATTTGCACGGAATACACAATTTCGCTTGCGCCCGACATCCAGCATTCGTGCCCTGTCATTGATTTAG
>JAYVDU010000223.1:0-5117 GCA_043749245.1 Bacteroidota bacterium
AGGAGGGGAACGCCGTGCACCATTTAAAAAATTGACTTTGTTCTACGTCGGAAAACTTCCTCCGCCAAGACGGATTGGTCTTCTTAGAAGAATAAAAGAGGATTAAAACTCAAATACTCTATTGGGCATGGATATTTTGACACAAAGAAACTTTTGCATCAATTTCGAAAGACAAACTTTGACTTTTTCTTAAAAACATGCTTACTTTAACACTTTCTTTGGAGTTTGCGTTATTCCCTTAATTTATCGCAAAAGTTTTATCAAAATAGCTGAGCTTAATAGGGTCAATAAAATACCAAATACTACAAGAATTACTTGCATTCTCTTTTGTTTCGATAATACTCCTTGTAAACCAATTGAGAGTTCATTTACAAATATTTCTCTAATTTTTTGCCGCTCATCTTCAATGAGTCGCTTAATTTCTGATTTACTTTCATCAAGTTTAATTTTCACCGTTTTTTCTAAATCAAAATAGAAACTTTTATTTTCTTGCCGAAATCTATCAATTAAATTTGCGACAGCTTTTTCAAAACTTTCATTTTGTATTCTTAATTCTTCTTTTGCATGTTGGTTTTCAGAACTCAGAGTATTAATACCTTGAGTAAGGTTATTTCCCAATAGTTCGTTTTGTTTTCTTAATTCCTCATTAGCATCTTGATTTTTTAGGTGCAAATCAATCATACCTTGCTCTAATTCTTTTTGCTTCAGTTGTTGTTGATACGCAAAATTTTCGAGCGACTTACTATTTTTATCAAATTGTTCGCTAATAATGCCATAAGATTTAACTAAATCCTTCAATTTTTGATAAGATGAAGTAATCTCTTTATGTTTGAACATTTCTCTCTCTAACTCTTGAACAGTGTCTTCAAATTTCTGCAAATTGCTCATAAAGATATTTATTTATTGATTTTAATTCCTGTAATTTTTTATCCAACGGATCATTGAGTAAATAAGGTAAATCGTATTTTTTAGCTAATTGCTCCGTTAACTCAGGATAGTATTTTAATATTGAAAAACATAATTTAACCTTTTCATCTTCATCTAAAAAACGTCCCATTTCTATTGTAAAGACCAATATTTTTTTTTGACTGTATTCTTCAAAGTCTTTCCCTGAAATTTTTTCGAATGCACTTTCGAATCTGCTTTGTCCATCAGGATTTTCATAGTCTTTTAAAAACAAGCGAACTACGCCACTAACTAAATTTAATCCAGTATTATTTCGATAACTTTCCAAGAATCGGCTTAAACTATCTCGCAATCTTTCGAATTCCATTTTTTTTTCGTACTCGTTTTCAATAGAAGGGATAAATATTTTGGTTTCATTTTGCAAACTATTAACGTCTTTTGTAATTCGATTGAAAACTTCAAACCATTTTTTATAATCCATTGGATTTTCAGAAATATGCTGAAATATAAATGTCGTATCAGTAAAACGGAAATAATTATCAATCCTTTTCTTAAAGGCTTCGTTACCAATTTCTGTAAAATCGTTGCACCAATCGACAAGTGTTTTTAAAGATTGTTTGCGGTTATAACTGATATTTTCGAAAGTCCATTGAAGCAGATACCAAATACATTTTTCTTTGATGTTTGAAAGTTCAAGCTTTTTTAATTCTTCAACAATCTTTAAATTCGGTTCATATTTTAATATATAGCTTGACAGTGCTTCTTGAATGCTACTGTTATCTTTAGTATTAAATTCTACCTCGTAAAATTCATTTCCAAAGTCAACTGCCCAGTCCTTAACAATTCCTAAAAGACTCAATTTATATATGGCTTTTTGTAGAACTTTTTCATCGACTCCCAATTTATCCCTTGCATTAATCCACCATATAAGTACTTTTTCATTTGGCTGAAAGTACTCAATAATAATTTCATTCATGGTTTTGAAGTCCTGAGCTATATCTTTTTGCCCTTGAAGATATAAAAATATTTGACGAAAAACGTCTTTTCCATCCCTTCCAACTCTTGCATTAATTTCTTTAATTTGAGCAAATGTCGTATCTTTATTGAAGAGTCTTTCGATATTTTCTATATCGGTCGTTTCCTTTGAATAAAATACGTAACATTTTGCTTGCTTTTCAGTATTTTCAATATTTTTTTTTCCCCATCGACCTGCTCTTCCTGCTTCTTGATACAAAGCCTCAACTGAACTTGGCAAACCATAATGGAAAGTGTATTCAATGTTCGGTTTATCGATCCCCATTCCGAATGCTTTAGTAGCAACCATAAGTGGGAAAGTATTGAATTTAAACTTTTTTTGAACATCATTCTTATATTCTTTGAAAAGCTTGTCACTTAATACAGGAATTTTACCTAACTCAATACTTCTTCTGTTTGAATTGGAACGATTTGTAGAAATTACTGGATAGCGATAATTTCTAAGAATTTCGTTAATTTCTGTTTCTAATGAATTAGGATATAATTCAACGATTCTTCTTTTTACTATCTGGGATACGACGTCTCTATCGTTAGATTCTTCTACCGAGATATCTATAGAAATATTTTTAGTAGGCACCTCGCCAGAATACCATTTAACTTGTCTGCCGAATTTTAAATTTAGATTATTTGAAATGTCGTAACAACCAAACTCACCATTAACATGGGGTGTGAAAACTAAGCCGGCTTTTTTATCCGTTTCAAAAAAACCTTCGTTGTTTTTTAGTTCTTGTAATTTTTCTTCAATAACAGATTTTTTGTTGCCCCCATCTAAAATGATATCAAAAACAAGCTCTTTTCTACTATAATCTAAAAGCGATTTGATATTATCATCGTCTAAATTTTTTCTTTGACGAGCAAATTCAATTTTAATATCTTTAAGAACATTGACAGATGCTGTCGCAGTCAAACCAATAAATTTGGCATTAGGACAGTATTTCTCAATCGTTTTTGCAAGATTCAGATAGGATGTCCTGAAATCATGTCCCCATTCAGATAGGCAGTGGACTTCATCAACCACAGCATAAGCAATTGAAGAATGAGAATTTATGGCTGCAAGATAACCTCGAAAATCAGTAATCTGAAAACGTTCGGGTGAAATCCAGACAAACAAATATTTACCCTCAACGAATTTATTTTGTACTTTTGTTCGCTCCTCAGATGTTAAATCACTCGTGATAAAATTAGTATTGGTAATAAATGCGTTTTCTAAATTGATTTTTTGGTCGTACATTAAAGATTTAATCGGGCAGACAACAAAATTAATGCAAGGTTGTAGTAAACACGGTAATTGATAGCACAAAGATTTACCTCCACCTGTTGGTAAAAGCCCAATTGTATCTTTTCTATTTAAGGCATTTGAAATAATGGGAAATTGTCCGTCTCTAAATCCTGGTTTATCAAAAATGTTTTGTAAAAAAAACTCTAAACAAGGTTTATCTTCTTCTTTAATATTGTAGTTTAAAGGCTCGGCGGTACTTACTCTGAAATAGTTTTTTTCTTTTCCAAAATAGTCGGTACGTACAAAAATTAAATCTTCTGAAACAATGGTATTTTCATCGGTATAGCGTTCAAATAAGCTAAAATCTATGCTTATTTCTTTTGTTTTTACTTGAAAGTTTTCTTTTAAATTTGTTGAATTGATAACAATTTTTGGATTAATAAAATCAATCTTGTTTTTCAATTTGTAAAGATTACCAAACCAGTTTAGCAAATCATCTATAGCAAGTTCGGCGAAATTGCCTAAATCTTCTTTGCAAAAAACATTGAAACACCAATCTTCCTCAAAACTCAAATAGTTATTTACCAATAATTCAATTAAAAGAATTTGAAACCGCAAAATTGCAGTTGGCAAAAGTCTGGTATTCTTGATTTCTTCAGATATACCATTTAATTTTATAGTTTCGAATGCATTTCTATAAAGGTTTAACTTGCTTTCATTTTCTCTTAAAATTTGGAGGATTTTTTTAATCTTGCTTTGAAAATTGCTATTACGAAGTTCAGTAGTTGTGATACGAATAACTTTGACTCCCCTATTAGTCAAGTAAATGTCTCTTCGTACGTCATTCATCCGTGTTACATTATCGGTTTTGTGTTGTTGCCCATCAATTTCAATTACTAATTTTGCTTGGGGTAAATAGAAATCAACTTGTTGATTTACAAAATATGGACTGTCCTCGCCAATAATTTCATTTATTTCAACTTCTGGAAGAATCAGATTTTGAACAAAAGCATATTCGCCAAAATATTTGGGTATTATATCTTCAAAAAATTCTTTGGCAGGATAGTAATTATTTTGAGAATCACCTTTAATAGTGTTAAACCAATGTGGAGTTTCTGTATCTATGAATAAAAACGGTTTTTTGAAATCCTCTCTTTCGTGGAGTGGAAGTCCTGGCGTAACAATGAGTAATTTTTGTTCTAAATATTTAGAAATAGAGGTTGGACAGCCGCGTTGTAAAATGTTTTTTAAAACATACAGTAAGGGCAAGTAATCTGTACTTATCGGATTATCAACCAGATTTTGAATTACAAAATTTGGGTTTGTAAACGCATAATTTGCTGTGAATTTTTTCATTTACTAAATTCTATTACTATTCTAATCGAATTAATAATTTCAAATAAAAAATTTAGGACAGAAACCAACCTAAATTTTATTTTACTGTAGAATGTAGTATGTTATAGCGTGCGTTTATGATTGTAGTCTAAACTGTTTTCTCTAAATTTATAAAGCAAAATTACAATATTTATTTAGGAATTTATAATTTTAAATGTTATTAAAAATTAAATGCGGTCAAAAACTTGGCAGTTTGTTTTTGTTTATTTCAATCTTCAAAATCTAATCAAGTCATTAATCATTATTATTCGAAGTATAATTGAATATACACTTCAAAATCCTCTCTGGGTAACATCAGTTATTATTCGCTTTTTGGTTTTACTTCAAACTCAAAAGTTTTTCTAAAAAAGCAAATGTCAAATTCATTAAAAAAATTGGTTTGACCTAGAATAACGGGGACATTGTCGTGAGAGACCCACGCAAAAGCAAGATTTACTGAAGGAAAGTTTCCAATTTCAGCTTTTAAGACAATGGGTTGTGCCATCGAATTTGCCATATTTCCAGCGAGACGGATGACTGCTTTTTGTGCATCCCAAGTTGCACCAAGTTGTTGACCAACTGA
>JAYVDU010000224.1:0-5097 GCA_043749245.1 Bacteroidota bacterium
GTAATCACCGTTAAGGATTTTCCTTTTGCAATGTTATCATCGGTTGCTTCCTGCACTACCCTACCCTTACCAAACGGGATTACATAATCCTCATCAGGCTCAATTGTTTTTGCATCTTCAGTACCTTTTATTTTACTCCAATACAACCCTTTGTGTTCCAACATCACAACTGGATTAGGATCATAAAACGCCGATTTCATTAACCCTTTTAAATCAGCTCCAGTGCTTGGATATGCGATTTTGATTCCTTTAATGTTCGCCAATACACTTTCTACAGAACTTGAATGATACGGGCCGCCACTACCATAAGCCCCAATTGGCACACGTATAATGCAACTCACAGGCCATTTGCCATTACTCAAATAACAGGAACGGCTTACCTCCGTAAACAATTGATTTAGGCCAGGCCAAATATAATCGGCAAACTGAACCTCAACAATTGGTTTTAAACCAACGGCACTCATACCAACTGTACTACCAATAATAAATGCTTCCTGAATGGGCGTATTAAATACACGATTATCTCCAAATGTTTGCGCTAATGTTGCAGCCTCTCTAAATACGCCACCTAAGCGCTTCCCAACATCTTGTCCGTATAATAAAGCATGAGGATGTTTCTCCATAATTTCTCTGATAGCAAATAAAGCACTATCCACCATAACGGTTTTCTCCTTACCACTTGGTGTTCTATTTCCTTTTTCTTCAGTAATAGGTGTTGGTGCAAAATCGTGTAATAATAAATCTTCAGGACGAGGATCTTCTTCTAGCAGCGCCCTTTGATATTCTGATTCTACAAATGCTGTAGCCTCCTCTTCAATTTTTTTAATTTCGGAAGCATCAACACCTGCCACAATTAATTGATTATGTAAACGAGGCAATGGATCTCTTTTAGCGCACTCTTCTAAATCATCTCTATACCACTCTTTACGAACACCTGATGTGTGATGGTTTAACAAAGGAACCTTTGCATGCACCAACATAGGCCGACGCTCTTTACGGATAATTTCTAAACATTCATTGATGGTATTGTATGAAGTAATAAAATCAGTTCCATCAATCGTACGAGTTTCTAATCCTTTAAAACCTTTCGCATAATCTGTGGCATCTTGAGAGCGAATTTCGCGAGCATGTGCCGAAATATCCCACTCATTATCTTGCACTAAATATAAAATGGGTAACTTTTTTAAAGTCGCCATTTGAAAAGCTTCAGATACTTCTCCCTCTGTAATGCAAGCATCACCCAAAGAACAAACCGCTACCGGATTTTTTCCTTTAAAATCTTGTTGTAAATTATTTAATTCTAAATACTGTAAGCCCATAGCAATACCTGTTGTAGGTATAGCCTGCATTCCTGTAGCGCTTGATTGGTGAGGAATTTTAGGCATATCATCTCTGCGTAAACTAGGATGTGCATAATACGTTCTTCCGCCAGAAAATGGATCGTTGCGTTTTGCTAATAATTGCAACATTAACTCAAAGGGCGTCATACCAATGCCTAACAATATACTATCGTCGCGGTAATACGGGCTTACAAAATCTTGCGGCAATAATTGTAAACCTAAAGCTAACTGAATTGCTTCGTGTCCGCGAGAGGTAGCGTGCACATACTTTGCTGTTACTTCTTTATTAGCCTCATATAACTCTGCCATAGATTTGGCTGTACACATTAAGGTATATGCTTTTTTTAGCGTTTCAATAGATATTTTTTCTTTCACTGATGTGGGTTCTTGTATAGTAGTTGCCATTTAAAAATGTATAAACTTAAAAAACTAAATGTATAAAAATTACTCTATTCTGCATAAAAAAATATCCACAAAAATTGGTTGTTTGTCTAATTTAATTAAAGAGTTTTTGTAATTATTTACAATTCCAACCCAACGTTTATACCAATTTTCTTTCTAAAAATACACAATAGAAACGAAATTATTTTTTAGCAAGGCAATGATAAAAAATCGTTGCATAGCCTGAGTTACGGAACTATTTTTTGATCACGCCTAAGCGTGAGATGAAAAAGAATATGTTTATTTGGGTGCTTTAGAACAAATATTGGTATGAGATGAAAAAAACAAGCATTATGGTCTAAATTATAACTTCATTTGAAATAAAGTAGTTTTTTCCAACTCAAATTAATCCTTGTTAATTAAAGTTTCCTCAGTAACTAAAAAAATCGAGTAATATCAACACTTTTAAGACTTTTTATATAATTCATCTGCCAAGTAAATAGTGACAAAACGTTAGTAAATAGGTTATATTACTCTGCATTAAAAATATGGTTACCGAGCCTGCTCAAGCACTGCAAATGAGAATTTTTAAGGCGAGTATGCCTAAGAAATTGGAGTTTTATTGCTAACACTAATTAATGGTCGTAAGCGTGGCATGGCGTTGCTTGCGGATTTAGCTTGAAGTTGAGTGTGATACCAAAAAAGAAATACCAGTCTTTAGTGCGAGGATTACCGCGCTGCTTATCAATATTGTTTCCAGCATTTTTAGAGCGATCGGCTAAGGTTTTGGCTATGTTACTATTGTAAGTAGTATTAGAATAAGTACCACTTACATCATCCAAATAATCGGTAAATGTTTTACGAGGGCCCCACTCCAACCCTATGCCTACTTTTTTAGATACATTCGCTTTTACCCCTATTCCGAAAGGAATAGCCACCTGTGTTAATTTATAGCCCCTCGTTTGCCCTTCGGTATGCAGTGGCTGCAAATCTATCCATTGATTAGTATATTGCGCTTGTGGCTTAAACATAAACACATCTAATCCTAAAAATAAATACGTGGTGAATTTGAATTTATCATTACTGATACGGTATTCTAAAAAATTAAATTCGGCCAATACATTAAATTCTGTAATTTTAGATTTGAAGTTCAGATTACGTTGTAATTGATCCGCATTATCACTTTGCGAATCATCGCCCATAATAGCACCAAAATTAACGCCTGCTCTAAAAGCATAACGGTAATTTGGCGTAAACCGATAAAACAAACCACCTGCAGGTTGCGTTAATTTAAAATGAGATGATGGGTTCAAATCGCCTATATAATAAGCCCCTCCAAGAAACACGCCTATTTCATGCTGTCTGAAATGTCGTTTTTGGGTTTGCGAAAATAACGCATTTTGAAAAAGCCCAACAATAATACATATAAAAAAAAGAGGTTTCATTACGGTAGTAAACGATAAAAATAGGCTTTTAGTGTGTATTACAAAACTATTATTTTTAATCGGTAGGTTGTGTTTTTTTCTGTACAAACCATAAAATACAACCCTGCGGCTAAATTATTTTTCAATAATACATAGGTAGATGCCTTGCAACTATCGGAAAACACTAGTTCTCCGGTAGTGCTATACAGATACATGATTTTTTCTTCCGCGTTAGAAAATGAAAGCGTTGATTGAGAATGAAATGGATTGGGAAAAATCGTCACATCGCCTGTTAGTGAAATATGAGGCATATTGGTTGTAACCACGCCGCAATTCATCATCTGAAAAGCATCTAATTTACCATACCCCCATCTGTAATTTGGAAGTATGGTTGTGGTAAAAACATCACTAAACGAACAATTAATAATTGCCTGTTTTAATTGCGCGCTTGTTGCCGTTGGATTTTTTTGAAAATATAAAGCAGCAACACCTGCCACCACTGGGCTAGACGCTGAAGTTCCTCCTGCTCCAATATGGTATCCACCCAAAGCAATTTGATAAGGATATAACGTAGCGAAACTTGCTAAGGTTGTTGCTTCGCCACTTGCAAACAAGGTATTACCCGACGCTGCAATGTCTGGCTTCACCGTATTGCGACGAGACGGCCCCGTACTGCTGTTTTGCGCTATTTCACCCGCTACTTCGGTAGTTGTATATGACACACTATTCACATCAATGTATTGATTTCTGTTAACGTAATTTCCGACAGTAATCACATAATCACTACACTGAAAACCACTACAAACCGTTTGCAACGTATCTGCTATTTTAAACTGGTTAATGTATTGATATTGAGTGGTAGTAGGTAATCCCGCAGTTACATAATCAAAATTCCACGAATCAATTCGACCAACACCGTTATGTTCTATACGCCACAAATAATTAACACTATCTGGTTTAATGGTCAATGCAAGTTCGTAAACACCAAACGAATTAATACTGGCGATACTCTCTACTACCCCTATTCTATTGGCATTATGATAAATCGTATCTCTCTTTAAAGTATTAAGTGCGTAGTTGTAATTTTTAAAACCAATGTTACCTAGGTCGGTAAACCCTGTGTTATTAACCCCTACCGAATAGCGCACATTTTTAATTTGTAAGGTGTCGGCAAATTCAGAAACATCAATTTGTGTACTTGCATTTTTTATGTAGGTAAAATTTGTATCCAATACCGTTGTATTATACCCTACATGAAACTTATACCTTCCTGCATTTCCGGCAGACGCCACCATGGCTCTGCCTGGTATATTTGCAGTTAAGTTATCAATTAATTGTGCTTCTAAATCAGTGCCATCATGGCTTCCATAATAATCGCCCACACTGGCATTAATGACTAAGGGCATATTTAATAACTGCGCCTTACTAATTAAATATTGAACCGCATCTGCAATCACAAATCCTGTTTTATTAAAATCTAAAGCCACAACCATAATATTTGCTTTAGGCGCAGAACCCTCGTGTTTCCCAATAGCTAAACCGTTTCCCGCGGCAATACCCGCCGATGCTGTTCCGTGTCCGTAATGAGCCGCATCACTATGTGTACATGAGCCTAAATCAATGTCAGTATTATTCCACTCTTGACCATAACCAAAGGGCGTGGGTGTATTAGCCGCTAAGGGCTTTGTCATATCCCATAAAAATTTAATACGAGAACTTCCACTTGCGTTTTTCAAATCAGGATGCGTAAAATCGCAACCAGAATCAATAATACCAACTAAAATACCTGCACCATCGTATGCTTGCGATAAAGGAGTTAATCCTAAATGAACATTCTGAATTCTATTACGAACTAAAGCGGTGTCATCCATTAATTTCAAATGATGCTGCGTGTATTCTATGCGAACGCAATTAGGCTGTTTAGCTAACTCCAACAACGATTGGATACTAGC
>JAYVDU010000225.1:0-5084 GCA_043749245.1 Bacteroidota bacterium
ACGTCTAAAACATAGTTTTTATTATTACAGTAAATATTTAATGGACTGTTTTTTCTTTCTATCTTTTTCCATAAATGAAAAAGAAACAATCACGCCTTGTCGTGACAAGTCAAAAATATGCGCCACGCTCCTCTCGGAATTCTACGGATTTTACGCTCCGCTAAATCCTTGAATTCTCGATTCACCTCAATTCTGCTCACATTTTTGACAGGCCTACGCTCGTATTCTATTCGGCGTTTTCTTAAAATACAATCTTATCTATCGTTAAATTCTTTTCAATATTATATCTAATTGTGACTATTTTTATTCTCAACAATTTTTAGAATTGCCTTTTTTTATTTGCAAATGCCGAAGAAGTTCTTTAAAACGTTCGATTGAGGGTCTATTATGATTAAAATCAAGCTAAAATTGTAACATTATAGGCATTTTTACTTAAATTTACACGCTTAAAAAAATCATGACATTGTGCCAATTATTGAAATAGAAAACCTGACTAAGAGATTTAAAGGTGCTGACGAAGCTGCTGTGAAAGGCGTTACTTTTTCAATAAACAAAAATGATATTTTTGGTTTGTTAGGTCCTAATGGTGCTGGTAAAACAACTATCATTTCTATTCTGTGTAGCTTATTCCCACCTACGAGCGGTAAAGTCATCATTGATGGAATGACGCTTGGTAACGATATCTCCAGTATTAAACAAATCATAGGCGTTGTGCCTCAAGACATCGCACTGTATCCATCGCTTACAGCTCGTGAGAATTTACATTTTTATGGGGCTATGTATGGCTTAAAAGGCGCTGAATTAAAACGTAATATTGAAGATTGGTTACTAAAATTAGGATTAACTGATGCGGCAAACCGACGTATATCAACCTACTCGGGAGGTATGAAGAGACGCGTTAATTTAATTGCCAGTATTTTACATCAACCAAAAATTTTATTTTTAGATGAGCCAACTGTTGGTGTAGATGTGCAATCTCGTAACGTCATTATTGAACATTTAACTGAACTAAATAAACAAGGAACTACTATTATTTATACCTCGCATCACATGGAAGAAGCTGAGCATTTTTGTACTCAGGTAGCCATAATTGATAACGGAAAAATTATTACTCAAGGTACACCACAAGAATTAATTAGCAACACTCCTAATTCTACGAATTTAGAACAGGTATTTTTAAATTTAACCAATCGTAAATTAAGAGACTAATGTGGCATAAATTATTTGCATCCATAAAAAAAGAAACCATTATTTTATTGAGAGATAAGATTGGGTTATCTATTTTATTTATCATGCCAATGGTTTTAGTGCTAGTAATGACGCTCGTTCAGGACTCTGCCTTTAAAAGTATTAATGAGCGAGGCATTCCTATTGTAATCGTGGATAATGACCATGACACCTTAGGGATTTCCATTAAACAAGGTTTGCGTTATTCTAAATTATGTGTAGTTTCTGATTCTATTGATGGAAAACCTGCTACGGCTGAACTGGCAAAACAAGCCGTATCACATGGTAAATTTTTAGTGGGGATTGTTATTCCAAAAGGTGCTACGGAGGCCGTTCGAAAAAATGTAGGGCAGCTCGTTAGCTCAGCAATGCCAAGCGACGAAGAGGCTCCATCTAAAAAAACCATTCAGGTTACTGACTCAATCAATATTGTTTTGTTTATAGATCCTGTTACTAAAAAATCATTTCTAACTTCTATCACCAGTAATCTTCACGAATTTATTTCTATCGTTAAAACTAAAATCATGTTCCAAACCTTTTCGGAACAGATTGCGGAGTTGATGCCAGACAATACAAAAGCTCCAAAAAATGCATTTGCTCAAACACAAATTATCAATTACAAAGAGGTATATGCTTCTAATATTATTGGGGAGTTAGTGCCTAATGCGGTTCAACACAACGTGCCGGCATGGACCATCTTTGCCATGTTTTTTATTGTAATTCCTTTAGCAGGAAGTATTATGAAAGAAAAAAATGAAGGATCTGTCTTTCGTTTGCATACGATGCCAAGCTCATATTTATTATTGATTAACGGAAAAATCATTGTGTATGTTTGTGTATGTATGCTTCAATTTTTATTGATGATGTCGGTAGGACTATTATTTCTGCCGATGTTAGGGCTTCCTGTTTTAATTTTAGGAAATAGTTTGTTAGGTATTTTCATTGTTACTTTAGCAACATCTTTTGCAGCTACTGGATATGGCGTGATGGTAGGCACTATTGCATCCACCGAACAACAAGCGGCTATTGTTGGTTCTTTATCTATTTTATTATTATCGGCTTTGGGTGGACTTTGGGTGCCAACGTATATCATGCCTGAATTGATGCGACATATCAGCGTACTATCTCCATTAAATTGGGCTTTAGAAGGATTCTATGAACTATTTTTAAGAGGGTCGGGAGTTAAAGGCATATTAGATGAATCGGTTAAATTATTTATCTTTTTTATAATTACGATGACTATTGCTTCGGTGATTAACAGGGTGAAACGAAATATTTAATTTAAAAACTATGCAAGTTGAAACTATAGAAACAGACATCATTACCTTTTTAGTAAACAACATTGTTGCTGCAAATACCGTCGTTACAGCCACTACGGTGCTGCGTGATATTGGCATCGATTCGTTTTCTATTGTGGAAATTATTTTATTTATTGAACGCAAATACGGTGTTGTTATTCCTGATGATCAATTAATTCCTGAAAATTTCAGAACCATACAAGCCTTATCGGTTATCGTCAATACATTAATCAAATAAAACTTATTAAGCAGATACTCACACCATGTCGTTGCCAACAAACTTAACATATCCATCAAAAGTATATTTAAGTGGTGCTGATTGCTTTCATTTGATGCTTGAAACGCACGCCAGGAAGCATCATGCAGGCGGTAACGTTGTTCGCATTGCTTTTTTTTTAGATAATGAAGTTACTATCAACAACATCATTACTAATATCAATAAATCTCCAATTGTACATTGGCTATGTAATGTTACCATAGTAAAAGGCACTTTAACACGCCTTCCTTATTGGCAATATATGCATACGACTCATTTAGTAGATATATATCAACACGATTCGGAAATTGATAATGAAATCCCTACCACTATCACTTCTCGCAACATACAAGTCACTGCTACAAAGTTAGTAGAATTTGACATCATACATTATGCCAACAATAAAAGTGCCTTTGTAATGTCTTGGAATCATACCATTATGGATGGTAGAGGAGCGGGTATGTTGATTAAACATTTGAATGAAGATAGTCCCGTAACCCAAGAATCTTTTGATGATTATTTTCCTGTCAAAGAAATAAAAACGCCCTTAGTTCAATACATAAAAAACATGTATGAAGTCAAACGTTTTATTGAAACATCTTCAAAAGCCCCAATAGCAAGCGTTGTAAACAACTTTACTACTTCAACTCATAATACATTTAAACATAAGATTATACAATTTAATAACGCAGAAACACAACGCATTGATGATAATGCCATAAAAAACGGGGCTAAATTTGGGGTCAATATTTTTTTAATTTCATGCTGTTCTCATATCATACAAGCCTTGCAAAAAAAACGTGGCACCGATGGAGTACTATGGCTACCTATACCTTATGATGGAAGACGAAGAGGCGCCATTGGTCCTATTATTACAAACTGCGTCCTATTTTTGTTTTACCGCATACTTCCACAAAACCTTACTAGCATTAAAGAAACAGTAAAGTGTGTGAATGAACAAATGATTGATCAAATAAAAACAGATATGCCTAAAAAGTATAACATGCTTTTAAATATGATGCGTCACATACCATTGGGCTTATATCATTTTTTAACAAATAAAAACAGCGAAAATATATTTGCCAGTTTTTTATATACATCGACCGGAGAAAACATACATGACATGAAAACGCTTATCAATAAGCCAATTAACGATGTTGTTATTTTTCCTCCTCAAACCTTTCCTCCGGGATTAACATTTTCTTTCTTGCGCCATAATAATATTTTAAAGCTTAATATCGTATACTCGGAACAAGCAATTAATGACGCTGAGTTAAATTATATTGAAACACACATAAAAGAATTATTGTTGGGAGATTAATGGACACCTCTATTAAATGTCTTTCTGTCGTTGAACCTCTATTTTGAAAGCCTCAAATACCTATGTATTCTGCGTTTTCAAAATCTTGTTCGCCTAAAAAACCCTATTTAATAGAGATGCCCTACTATCAAATAAATTTATAATTTAGTATAATGCAAGATAAACTTCAAAAACATATCGTTATTATTGGCGGAGGATCTGCGGGTGTAGCAGCTGCTGTATCAGCTGCTCAATCGGGATTAAACGTTATATTAATAGAGCGCAGTAGTTATTTAGGCGGAAAAGCAACAGCTGCCGAAGTGGGCACCATTTGTGGTTTATATGCCTTTAGCAAAAATGAAACAACTCAATATGTAGCGGAAGGTTTTGTGAAAGAATTTGCAGAAGAATTAAAAACGCGCTCTCATACACAACCCTTGCATAATAGCATTGGCATGCATTATTTACCTTATAATATTGAAGCTTATAAAGCATTATGCTACAGTTTACTTATTAAATATAAAGTTGCTGTACATTTAAACACATCCTTAACAACTATTGATGTAAAAAATAATACCATACAATCCATAACAGTAACTAACGGTTTGAACCTATTCACAATAGAATGTGAAAGTGTGATTGATTGCTCTGGCGATGGCGTTGTAAGTCAAATAACTCATTTGCCTCTTATTAAAAGCGATACCTATCAGGCCGCAGCACAAGTATTTACAATGCAAAACATGGATTCCATTTCTGAAGCTCTTCTTGGCATGGTATTAATCAAAGAAATCAAAAAAGGAATTGACAGTGGATTACTCGAATCTTATTACGACAGAGTATCTGTGGTGCAAGGTTCTATTAAAAATAATGAAGTAAGTTTTAAAATTGGAATTCCTATTGAAGTCACCTATATAGGCTCTAATAGTGAGGATATCAAAGCGAAGGCACAACTGATGGCAAAAACGTTAGCAGCATTTTTTATTGAACATATTCCTGTTTTTAA
>JAYVDU010000226.1:0-5071 GCA_043749245.1 Bacteroidota bacterium
AATATGAAATCCAAGTTTCTTCGCACCACATATCAAACGAAACAGAAAATCCTTGGTACACAATGTCTGAAGATTGTATCTGTATCACTTCGTTTTCGGAACGTACTAAATGGCAAATTTGTTTTTGGGAAATAGGGATGCCTTTGGGTTTACCAGTGCTACCTGATGTGTAAAGGATATATGCTTTTGTTTCATTATTGTAATTAATTTTAGTAAGCTCTATAATATTGGATACAATTGGCATTACTACTAATCGATCAATTTCTAAATCAATTAATTTATCGCTAAAATATGCAACGGCTTCCGCCTCTTTCAATACGGTTTCGACACGCTCCTGCGGCATATCATAATCTAATGGAACATAGGTAGCTCCAGCTTTTACAATAGCTAAAATGGCTACATGTAATTCGATACTTCGCACATGCCAAAGACCAATGCGCTTACCGTTGCTATAACCTTTTTCAATTAATTGGTTGGCTAATGCACTACTCCAATTATCAAGCTCGTTATAGGAAATTTCAACATCATTAAATTTTATGGCTATTTTTTGAGAAAACTGTGAGACTGTATTTTCAAAAATATCTTTTAAGGTTTCATTTTTTAAGAGTGTGGGGTTATTAGTGCCACATAAAATACTTTTCTTTTTCATAATATTCCCTTTTTCAATTTGTTAAATTTAAGATTTAGATTTAATTAGAGATGTTAAGTTTAATTAAATAAGCTTACTTTGTTCTGTAATTTTTTGTTATAATGCTAAATCTTTTGATAATATTAAATGATAAAGAGTGGACTAAAATTGAATTAGAGTTTAATTCAAATCAACTACCACAAAACATGATAAGCGCTATTTTAAAATATAAACATTGGAGCGATATACAGGCACGGGTATTGGGTAAATTACTTTTAAAAAAACAATTATATGATTTTAATACTTGTTTAGATTTAAGTGCTGTTAAAATTAATTCGCTTAATAAGCCTTATGTTGATAATAACTTTAATTTCAGTATTTCACATTCAGGGCAATTAGTAGCTTGTTTAGCAGGAACAGAAGGCGTTTTAGGGATTGATATAGAATTCATGAAGCCACAACAGAACCAATATCCTATTGAGTTTTTTACAAACGAAGAATGCGTGTATTTAGCAAAATCAGAGCAACAAACAAATGCATTCTATAAATTATTTACCCGTAAAGAAGCATTAGCAAAAGCTTGTGGCGAAGGAATATTAATGAATTTTAGCGAAAACTCGGTTTTAAATGATAATGTTATTCTTAATGGTATTTGTTATTATTTAAGTACTTTCGTCTATTTAAATCAGTACATGATTAGCTATGCTACCTCTAATACAGCACAATTGCTAAAGACAGAATTGGTAACCATTAACTTGTTAACTGATAATTTATAAATTTGTTAAGATATTATTTTCAATTTTTTTCTTTAATTATAGTTATTAATAGCTATGGTCAAAATGATTCTGTTATTATTTCTAAAAAAATAAACAAGGCTCGTTATTGGCTAACAACAAAGAGTTTTAACGATTTGAAAAAATTATCGAATCTAGTTGCGAAGCATCAAATACATTTAGATTCATTTAAAGTAGTTTATAACAAAGCTTTTGATGATTTATCAGAAAGAATTGACTCGCTTGATGAGAGAGAACGCAAACAAAAAACTATATTTACTATCTCTAATTTATTTGAATCTACTGTTAATTACAAAGGACGTATTATAGATGAAAATCAACCTGGCAACGTGTTATCTCTATTAGTTGAAACACCTATAGGCGTTAATTTATATGCTGCACAAAATTATTGGGCTTACGAAAAAAATCCGTTTGCATTAACCGAATTAGGAATAGGCTATGAAAAAGAATTTTTAGATTATTTTACAGCAAGCCTAGATTATGAAAGATGGATTTTTGCTAATGGTCCAAAAAAAGAAAGAAATGCGTTATCAAATTTTGCCGCTGCCTCACTTAATTTCGAATCGGATCATGTTTACGCAAACGCCATGTATTCTTACGTTTGGGGCACAACCAGTGCTAGTGCTATCAATTTAGATTTAGCTTATATTAAACGGTTTAATTTTATTAAAAAACTAAGGGCTATTGAGTTGCGTCCTACTACAACTTTTATTGCTGGTAATCCAAACTATAGTTTAGGTTATTTTAAATTAACAAAAAAAAAACAAAGTGCTCAACAAACAGCAATTACTAATGAAAATAATTTTGTGATACTTGATTATGAAGTTTCCTTAGCTTTGATTGTTGAATGGAAAAAATTTAAAGGTATCGCCGAACAACACTTTTCATTCCCTGTTAATGGGAGTAAGCAAGATCCGGTTTTTAATTTCAATTATTTTACATTTCAAATAGATTATACGTTTGGTATTAAATAAACTGCCAATTGTAGCTGCAACCTTTATAGGTGCGCACATTGCTTCGGGTAATATTTTTAATGTCAATATTCCATCAGTACTAGTTTATGGCTAGCCTTTATTGACCCATCGTATGGAAAAACGGGCGCAGCAACAAACAATCTTGAAATTCATCCAATATTAGATATTCATTTTTCCTTAGCTACAGATGTTAAAATGCAAAATCCGGATCGGATTGACCATACATTACCGTCGCGGATTGACCACCTTAAAATATAACAATAAAATGTTTAACGCATTAGTTATCATCAGTTTATATTTCCAGTGATTGGTGGTCAACGAAAAACGGCGAATGGTGGTCAGTGGCTCCAGTTTATCCACTCTTTTAACAAATGTCCGTAAAAGTCCCAAATCCGAGCAAGATCCCTTGTGTCTTCAAAGATGTCGCTCATCTTTGGTCTGGAAGGGTTACAGATTGGGGGAAATGAAAAAAACGAATGAAATCGTTAAAAATCATTAAAACTCTTAAAGGTCACTAAATGTCGGCCTTTTGCTTTTCCTTAATCCCTACATTTGCTAAAAATGCTTCTGAAATATAGGTAGTTTCGGACACAGTTTTTAATTAACTTTAAACATTGATGGAACACCTTGATCACAATCATCCTCACGTAGTGCCAAGGCATATTACAAAAGCGTTTTTAGTAGGATTAATTTTAAATATTGCTTTTGTGGTAATAGAAGCAATCGCTGGTTTATATACACATTCTCTTTCTCTGCTTGCCGATGCAGGGCATAATTTGAGCGATGTAGCGAGTTTAGCGCTTGTGTTGTTTGCAAACAAAATTGCAATGAAACAAGCAAACGATAAATATTCTTTTGGTTATAAACAATCCACGGTGCTTGTAGCATTGGTGAATGGAGGTATACTTTTATTCGCTTTAGGGGCGGTTGCATACGAAGCCGTTATTAGAATATCAAATCCCCAATCGATTGAAGGAGGAGTAGTTGCCGCAATTGCAGGAGTTGGTATCGTAATAAATTCCATTTCGGCTTTTTTGTTTTTTAGGGATAAAGAAAAAGATCTTAATGTAAAAGGAGCGTATCTTCATATGGCATCGGACGCATTTATTTCTTTAGGTGTGGTTATTGCCGGAATTGTAATTATTTACACTGGATGGTTTTGGTTAGATTCGATAGTGAGCTTAATACTTGTTATAGTAGTTGTTATAGGAACATCGGGATTGCTTAAAGAATCTTTGCGGCTTACATTAAACGGTGTGCCAACAGACATAGACATGGGAGAAGTAAAGAATTATTTTTTAAGCCTACGGGGTGTAAGTGAAGTTCACGATTTGCATATATGGGCAATCAGTACAACAGAAACGGCTCTTACAATCCACTTAGTTATTCCAAATGATATTTTGGATGATGTTATTTACAAAAACATTAGAGAGAATTTGCACCATAAGTTTAACATAGCGCATTCTACCATTCAAATCGAAAAAAATAATGGGCAATTTCATTGCGAACAGAAATGCTAAATAAATTTTTTAATTATTATTTCAGTTTGTTAAATCCACTTTATAGAGTTAGAGGCTTGAGTTTTCTTTTAAAGTTTTAAAAAAACAAAAAAAACATGATATTAACACATTTAGAATCTATTTGGCTACTAATTATTTTTTTCGCTTCAAGCATTGCGATTTGGGTTGCTGGAGTTAGAATTTCCCTAGCTCTGAACAACATGAACAAATATTTCAATTTTGGAGAGGCAATCGGAGGAATGATTTTTTTAGCCATTGTCACTAATCTACCTGAAATTGCCATCACAGTGATGGCTGCCCACAATCAACACATTGAAATTGCAGTTAGTAATATACTTGGTGGAATTGCCATCCAAACAGTTGTGTTAGTATTGATAGATTGTTTTGGTGTTGGTAAATTGGCCCCACTTTCTTCTAAAGCCTCTTCAATAGGTGTTATTTTGGAAGGAATCGTTTTAATTTTCATTTTGACTTTGGTTATTATTGGGAGACAAATATCAACTGATTTTGTTATCTTAAATGCAACACCTGTTGAATGGATTATATTATTAGTTTGGCTTTTGGGAATATTTCTTATTTACAAGAATCCGACTTTAAAAAATCGAAAATCGAAAAGATTTGTTTCTGTAAATATTACAGAAGTCGAAGTCTTGAGCCGTGATAAACAAATTCCAGTTAGCAAGCAAAAAGCCTATAAGGCTATCTTAGTTTTTATTTTTTGCGCAATAATAATTTTATTATCCGGCTTATTATTGGAAATAAGTAGTGTGGAAATTGCCAATCGTTTTCAAATTAGTAGTGTGATTTTTGGAGCAACCATTTTAGCAGCTGTAACATCATTACCTGAAATATCAACGGGAATAGCTTCTGCTAAACTCAAAGATTATCAAATGGCAGTTAGCGATATTATCGGAGGAAATGCTTTTTTGCCAGTTTTATTATTATTAGGTTCTATTATTAATGGCACATCAGCCATGAATTCCATCGGATCTATCAATCTTTATTTTACCTGTCTAGCAATTTTACTAACGGGAATTTACATGATAGGTATGATTACAAAATCCAAACACCAGTTCTTGCGGTTGGGTTATGATTCAATTGCCATTTTATTATTATACATAATAGGTGTTTTAGGTCTGTTGTTTGTAAAATAGA